>CAYQOI010000085.1:0-10195 GCA_964419085.1 uncultured Cytophagia bacterium
ACCGAACACAGTCCTCTTCTTTCATCATGCCGGGGGAGTTCACCCGTCTGAGGAAAACGAGGTCGTCTTCGATTTGCCGCAGCGACCGGGCGAGCTCCTTTTCCAGCCGGGGCAAGTCAGAGCTCGCGTCGCCGGCAAGCTGCGCGTCAACGCGTTTCTGCAGGTAAGCGTGCTGAACTGAGCGCTTTATGGCCTCGAAGCGTTCTTCGATCACCTGCATCTGAGCCTCGGAGAGCTTGGTCGTTTTCTCCAGGACGCTCTCCCGCACGCCGATCTTGCCGATGTCGTGCAACCAGCCCGCCATGTGCAGCTCTTCGATTTCCTGTGGCGTGAAGTAGACTTTCCCGAAGCGGCCCTCGGTTTCTTCATTGATGGCCTCCGCGATGCGGACGCAGTATCTCGCCACCCTGCCGGAGTGACCCGCAGTGTGCGGGCTTCGAGCATCGATGGCCTTCGCAGAGTAGCGAACCAGGGAGCGAAACAGGTTGCGGATGGCTTCGATGAGTTTGACGTTCCGGATGGCCACCGCGGCTTGCGAAGCAAGGGAAAGAACCAGTCCCTCGTACTCGCGCTTGAACGGGACCACTTCCCCTTCCCCATTCAAGGAGTTGATGAGTTGCAGCACCCCGATGATGGCGTTGGTGTGGTCGCGCATGGGCACGACGAGCATGGATTTGGAGCGGTAGTTATTTTGCCGGTCAAACTGCTTGTTCACCCGATAGGCGCACGTGGGTGGAATGTCGTAGACATCCTCGATGTTGAGAATCTCTCCTGTAAGCGCGACGTACCCGGCGATGCTCTCCTTGCTCAACGGAAGATAGAGTGACTTAAACGCCTGACGATTGTGCCCGTCCCGTCGTTCCAGGGATTCGGTTTGGGCGACCAAAAAATTGAGCCGGTTGTCTTCCTTGATGTAGAGGCTGCCACCGTCGGCGCCGGTGAAACTGCGGGCCTCTTTGACGATGAGTTCCAGCAATTCTTCGAGCCGCTGCTCACCGGACAGGGCGATCCCGATGGCGTTGAGCTTGCGGATCTGCTCTTCCAGGGCAAAGCTGCGTTCCAACAGTTCGGTTGACGGTGCCATTCTTGCCGCGAATATCTTGCTAATGGGAGTTCACTGTCAGACGTGCCGACAGGCCGGCCCCTCGTTCAGATGTCCAGCAGGTCGTCGTCATCGTCGTCCTGCTCCAGCGTGCTGAACATGGTGTCCAGCATATCTCGATAGGATGTTTGGTTGTCCACGATGTCTTTGCTGAGCATGGAGTTTTGATGCAAGCCGTCCAGCACGAATTCCATCGCCGGGCCCAGCTCGCGTTCCGACGTGGGCGGCATAAAGGTCTTGACCACCTCCTGAAGGCCGCGAACCTGCCGCAGCCGCTTCAAATACTCCGCTGAGGGCAGGTCGTCACTCAAATCGAGGGAGTGCTCATTCTTGAACCAACTGACCACGTCGGTGTAGACCTGTTCGCGCTTTTTCATCGACGCGAGCGGGTCGGGAAAGTAGCTACGGAAAATGGTTTTGACAGCCCGACCGATGAGCGCCAGCCCGACGCTGAGCTCGCCCTCCTGCTCTCCCTCGTAAACCAACTCCACCTTTCCCGTGATCGCGGGCAAGGTTGCGTACAGGTCGGAGATGCGGGGAACGATCTCTGTTTCGTTGTTGAGAATCGCGCGGCGTTCCGCGTTGCTGATAAGATTCTCCATGCATGTCACTGTCATGCGGACGCTGACCCCGGATTTCTGGTCCACAAACTCGCTCTTTCTGGCCTCGAACGCGATCTGCTCGATAATCTCCCGGAAGAAATGCGGAATGTACACCTCGCGACCGCTGTCCCGGGCGACCCACGCCTCCTGGGACGTGATCTTGATGCCGTCGTTCAGCGTCCTCGGGTAATGGGTCAGAATCTGTGAGCCGATCCGGTCTTTGAGCGGTGTGATGATGTTGCCGCGGTTGGTGTAGTCTTCCGGGTTGGCCGAATAGACGATCACGATATCCAGCGGGATGCGAATGGGAAACCCGCGGATCTGAATGTCCTTCTCTTGCATGATGTTGAACAGCCCCACCTGAATCCTGGGTTGCAAGTCGGGCAACTCATTGATGGCGAAGATGCCCCGGTTTGTGCGGGGAATGATTCCGAAATGAATCACCCCTTCGTGGGCATAATGCAGTTTCTGCGCGGCCGCCTTGATGGGGTCGATGTCGCCGATGAGGTCCGCGATGGTGACATCCGGCGTGGCCAGCTTTTCGCCGTAGCGCTCCTCGCGGTGCAACCAGTCGATCTCCACCTCGTCGCCGTGCTCGCTCACCAGGTCCACCGCGTACTTGCTCACCGGATGAAACGGGTCATCGTTGATTTCGCTTCCTTTGATGATGGGGATGTACTCATCCAACAGACTCGGCAGAGCGCGAAGGAGACGCGTTTTTGCCTGCCCGCGCAAGCCGAGCAAAATGATATCGTGACACGAGAGAATCGCGTTGCAGATGGCTGGAATGACGGTTTCATCGTAGCCGATAATTCCCGGAAAGAGCTGCTCGCCGTCGCGCAACTTAGCGATGAGGTTCTTCCGCATTTCCTGCTTCACCGGAAGCGAACGGTAACCGGTTTCGCGAAGCTCGCCGATTGTTCTTGCTTTATGCATGGTCTGACTTTATCTCAACCTTTGTTTGCGATTGCGGATGTAATCTACGAAAATATATTCACCTAATCGGTTCAATGAAGAATAGTAAGCCCGTCCCCGATTGACTTCCGTCAGCCGTTGAACAAAGTCCACCAACCAGGGATCCCGCGCCACCATGAAGGTGGTGATCGTGATCTTGTTTTTGCGACAGGCGCGCGCCTCGTTCAACGTTTGGTTGACGATGCGCCGGTCCAGGCCAAACGGATTCTTGTAAAGCCTGCCGCCCACGAAAATAGCCGATGGTTTCCCATCGGTGACCATGAAGACCTGCTTGTTGACGTTGCGCTTACGCCTCAGAATCCGCTGCGCCAACTCCAGAGCATCTTTGGTATTTGTATGAAACGGCCCCACCGCGATTTTGTGGATCTCCTCCAACCCTACCTCCACGGCCTTGTCGCCAAACACCGCGACGTGAAGACTGTCTTTGGGGAATCTGGTGGTGATCATCTCCGCCAGGGCCAGCGCAACCTTTTTTGCCGGCGTAATCCGGTCTTCGCCGTACAAAATCATGCTGTGACTGATGTCCAACAACAAAACCGTGGCGCAGGAAGTCAGATGCTCCGTTTCATACACCTCGAAATCTTCCTCGCGCAACTGAAAATTGTCCAGCCCTTCACGTTTGATGGCGTTTTTGATGGTGGCGGTAAAGTCGATGTTGGCCGCCTGGTCGCCGAAGCGGTAGGGCTTGGTCTCGCTCAACCGTTCGACGCCCTGGCCCGAGTAAGGAGACTCGTGTTCGCCGGGGGATCGTTTTTTCATGGAGGTGAAGATTTCGCGCAGCGCTTCCTGTCGGATTCTGCGCGACCCTTTGTGCGTCAGGGCGAGAATGTCGTTGAACTCTTCGATGTAGCCTTCTTGTTTCAGCCAGTCGAGGAACGCGTCAAAACCGACGCCTTCACGCTCATCGAACAACTGGTAGTCGCGGTCCAGCTCGGTCATGTGCTGCAGCGCTTCATAGACATCGCCGTTTGTGTAGAGAAGCAACTGGCTGAAGAGCTTCATCAGCTCGTCGAAGGTCAGTTTGCTTTTGGCTTGCTCGTCACGCCACTTGGAATACCTGAAGATCATGTTTTTTCCCTAAAGAGCTCCCCGCCGCATGCGCGTACGTTTTGACTAATATGAAGAATTGTCCAGTTAAATGCAATATTAAATTTCAACAAATAGGGGATTGTTTTGTTCCACAGGAGGCTCGACAGTGAATCTGTGCCGAACCGCAGAAAGGAGCAAGAAACGAGGGGGGCGGCGGAGAATCACCGTGTCTGAAAGCCGAACGAGACAGATGGTTCGCCCGGCGACAAAAGTCTTGAAGTTACGGCAGCGGGGTTTTCGGTTGCGGCATTTTGCGTTGCGGTCACCGGACCCGAATGGCGATCATGGCCACATCGTCACTTTGGGGCGCGGCCTGGATGAACGTCTGGAGCCGCTGTTTGATCCGTTCGAGCACTTGATCCGGCTGCGAGTTCTTCCCGTCGTCCAACGCTTTTTTGAGCCGTTCTTCGCCAAACATCTCGCGTTGCTGACCAAAGGCCTCTGTGACACCGTCTGTGTACAGCAGAAACAGATCCCCGGGCTTGATGGGCACCAGCTCTTCCCGGTACGCGGAACGCTCCGACAACCCCACTGCAGGACACAGCAATTCAATAAACTCGCAGGTTTCCTTGTCACTGTCCAGAAAAAGCAGCGGCGGATGCCCCGCATTCGCGTAGTGCAACTGCATCTTCTTGAGGTCGAAGATCAAAAGAGCGATGGTCACGAACTTGTCGGAAGGCGCGATGTCGTTCATCACCGCGTTGATTTCGGCGAGTAGATTCACCGGGGAGGCGGCGCCTTTGCTCAACGCGTGGAGAATGCCCTTCACCATCGTCATGAGCAACGCGGCCGCGGCACCATGCCCGGAGACGTCGGCGAGCACCACTGCAATTCGGTTCTCCCCCAGTTCCAGATAGTCGAAATAGTCGCCCCCCACTTGGTCGGCGGGTTTGAAGTAGCTCGCAAACTCGAGCTTCTCGGTCTGCGGCACGCTCGCGGGCAGCAGGCTCTGCTGAATCTGCCGGGCCATTTCCATTTCCTGCTCGTAGCGTCTGAGTTGCTTTTCTTCCTGGTACAATCGCGCGTTCTCGATGACCTGCGCGGACTGGGATGCGATGATGGAAAGCAGGCGCTGGTCGTCTTTCGAAAACTCGGCCCGCCCCTTCTTGTTGAACACATTCAGCACACCGATGAGCTTGCCTTTGCACAACATGGGAACGCTCAGAAGGGACTCGATCTCCTCGGCGAGTTGAACGCCTTTCAGTCCCGGATCCGCTTTCACGTCATTGATGACCAGGGCCTTGCGGTTTCTAAGCATCCATCCGCTCAGGTGGTCGTTCAAACGATACTGCCCCACCGCGCGGGAGGCGTCGACTTTGCGGATCATGGTTTTGAAGGTGTCGTCCTCTTTTTTTTCTTCTAGCAATGAGATGGTGCCCTGCTCCGCGTTGATCGCTTTGAGTGCCACGCCCACCACGTTGTCCAGAATTTCATTTACCGGCATGGTGGAGCTGATCATATGTGCGAGTTGATTGAGCGTCCACAGGTCTTGCACCGTTTTCTTGAGACGCTCGTTTTCTGCGCGCAGTGCTTCTAACTCTTTGTTGTTCATCATGTGATCCCTTTCAGTCCGTACGAGTTGTCTTCCCGTGTTTCCCCATCCAGTAATCAACAATCACTTGCCCAGCATGTAAAGTTGCCACAGATCGCGGCTGTTGAGATGCAGGAAGGACAGCAGGGCGAGCCGCCCCGTCTTCCCGATGCTCTTTTCCAAATAACGGAGTTCGTGGAATTTTGCTTTGATTTCCGGGTCTGCTTCGGCTTTGAACCCTGTTTCCCGCAGCAGCAGGATTCCCTTGGCACGGATGGCCAATTCCAGGTGGACCCGCAGGAGACACAGCATGTCGGCCACAACCTCACCGGGAAAACTGGCTTTCAAAGATTCCAGATAGCGCCCGACTCTGGTTTGGGAAATCTTGCCCCGGGTCAGAATCTCCAGCAGTTCCACGTCGGTGTCGAAGCCGACTCCCAGCCATCGCCGCGTCGCGCTTTCGCTGCGCTCGAACACCACAACCACCAGCAGAGGCAAAAAAATCAGTAGACTCACGGTAGTGACCACGGGTGGCAAAATGAAATGGTTGAACGCTGAATGCAAAATCACGGCAAACGCGAGACCCGGCAGGAAAACCAACACGCCATCCCATGTTTTACGCTCGGAAAGGTTCTTGGAAATCATGCCGAAAATGGCGGTGGTCCCACCGTGCATGATGGCCGTGCCGAATCCACGTACGATCCACAGCAAGATATTTGTTTCCGACAGAGCTCGGAGATAGTACAAATTCTCCACCAGCGCAAAACCCGCGCCCACCCCGCAGCCGTAGATCGCGGCGTCCACCATAAATCCCACCTTTTTCCGCCGAATCAGATAGACCAGATAGACAGCTTTCAGCGATTCCTCCACCACCGGAGCTACATAGCGGGAGAACAGCACGCTCTTTAGGGCCAGTCGCTCCGCCAGCCAACTGTTGAGAAAAAGACAACCTAGCGCCACCCCTGCCCCTACCACGACCGCCTCGATGACGGCAACGAATCTGACGAGTTTGTAGCTGTCCAAAAAAATCAGACCCGTGAGAAAGACAAACACGGGAACAAGGCTGACGAAGATATGGGAGAATTCAGTCATAGGCGTTGCTACGCAAGGGATGCGTCACCGGCCGAATCAAGATAATTGGAGAAAGGCCCAATGCACAGCCGTCACAGTATCTTCAGAGAAAACATCAACTCGCCATTGCTGGGTCTATTTTCTTCAAACGCGGCGGCGTAGCCGAACGAGATCGTGGAATACAATTTGGCGAACAGGACAAGGCGGAAATCCAGTTGTCCCCCTATATTCACCAGTGTCCGGCGGGTCGCACGGTCATCGAGATTGGTGCGCAGTGCGGTGCCGAAGAACGCCAGACGGGCCCAGTTGAAATAAAACGACGGCACACCCACGCGGCGGAACCGGATCGGCGGCAAGAGCCACTCCACCATCGCCTTGCCGTAATTCTTGCCTCCCACCTCGTTCAGCTCCACGCCAGGAAAACTGTAGTATTCGCGGTACCGTTTTTCGGTCAGACGGTCCACATAGTTGTTTCCAAAGCCGCCGAAGAAAAAGTTCGCAAAAGGGTTTGCCCGGTTGCCGAATGACGCACCCAGCGATGTGCGCAGCCAGACCGAGGAGTGATTCAACGGCAGGGAAACGCCGTAGTCAAGGTCCGAATGCACCCGGGGGAAGAAGGTCGAATTCACGTAGTTGCTGCTCCAGGTGAGCCGCCATCTGACCCCTTTCTCCTCATCCACCGCGCCCAGGGACTTCCGTACAAATTCATACCCCACGCTTGCCTTCGAGGCAAGCAGTTTGTCAAACGGCGCGACCACGTTTTGGAAATCCGGCAGCCGTTCCAAATTGACATAGCCGGTCACATCGACGTCCAAATCGACCACCCGCGGCTCGTCAAACAACAGGGACTTCCGGTAGCCGAGGCCCACAGCGTAACCTTTTCTGCTTGTCTTGGTGGGCCCGAAGAGGTCGTAGAAGTCAGCACCGTTGTAACTGGCCCTGAATTGCCAATTCCAATGGTTGATCTTGAGTCCCAAATGGAGGCGTTCGTCCTCGGGCAGACTCCCGTCGGGCGAGTATGTGGCCGTGACGTCGAAGCGGCTCAATGCCAGCCGGTCTGCGAAATCGGCACGCATGCCCACGGACGCGAAATCTTTGTAGCCCTCCACAATGGGATAGACGGAAGCCAATTTCACATTCTTCAACGTGCTGTATTTCCCTCTCCTCACCACCAGCGAATCCAGATTGATGGACGCGGGCGACTTGAGGGTCCAGTCCCGCAATTGCGGATATCTCTCCACCACCGCGGTACCCAGGTACCGCACGGCTCTGACTCGCTCCGGCTTTTGAATGGGGATCTTAACGGGGACAAACCCCTTGCCGGTGTAGCGGCACACGATCAAAGAATCGCCGGAGAGGGGCACGGGGCGGAAAAAGCCCGTCTCGCAATTGGTCAGAATCTCCATGTCCTGCTTGCGGAAATCGTAGCGGTAGATGTTGGACACGCCGGAGTAGTAGGAGGACCCGTAGAGATATCTGCCGTCTGAGGAAAAGACAAAATTGGCCGGGATGCTGATGTCGAAATCGAAGAGCACGTCGTAGGATTTGTCGCCGGCCAGCAATTTTTCGATGTCCATGGCGATCAACTTCTGACTACCGTCAGGCCCTGCGAGTGCCGCGGTGACCTTCTTGCCGTCCGGAGAGACATCGAGGTCGAAAATGTCATGGCCGTAGGGCCAGGAGAAGACCTGGTTCCATTCGGTGTAGGGATAGGGAATGCGCACGAGTGTGGAAATTCCCAAATAGTGCCGCACACCCCAGAGGGACTTGTCCACCGGATTGAACGCCAGGTCCCCGGTCCGGCAATCCTTCATCAGGCGTCTGGATTTTTTCGTCACGACGTCCACCGCGTTCAAGTCCCGCCAGCCGTTGTTGTCGGTGGTGTAAAACAAGGTGTTCGTACTCTCGTCGTAGGCCAGAGAGGTCACGTAGAAAAGCGCTGCGCCCTTCACATCGCAGATCTTGCGGATTCGACCCGTTTTCACATCCAGTGCCGCGATGTGCGCCACCTGCCCCGGATAGCGAATGGCAGCGTACAATTGTCCCCGCTTTTTGTCGTAAAACGCTCGCGAAACCGAACCCAGGGCCCGGTCGGTGATGGGGCGAAAAGGGGTTGTGGGCGACGTGCGGATGGAGTCGAGATTCGCGCGCTGCCAGTCGTGCTCCCACCGTATCCATTGTGCCCAGGCCTCGTTCAAAGAAAGGCCGTAGACCTTCTTGAATTGAGAAGAAAAATACGGGCGACTCCCATGCCTCCTCGATGTCCACTGGATCAGCTTTTCCGGCCCGTAACGGTACGCCATGTAGCTCATGAAGCGCGTGCCGTACAGATAGGAATTTGCCCCAACCTGGAAATCGACCTTGGTCCCTTCCGACTCCAGCCCCACGATGTCGTAAAAATAACTGCTGTCCCGAACCATGGTCCGGAAGACCATCTCATCGTAAGCCCCGAGGGCCCGACCCAGCCCGCCGGCCATCCAGGTTTCCATGAAGACCGCGATCCCTTCGGTGTACCACCGCGGGGAGCCCCAGCGGGGACTGGTCAGGTAAAGATAAAACATCGAAAGCGGATTCTCCGCTGTGGGATAGCCTTTGCCAAAAAACAACGAGCGAAACACACGGTCTCTGCCTGCGGCCTGGTCCAGCGTCACGATGTGCACCAGCTCATGGTTCATGATCGTGTTCATCCGCTCATTCGCGGTCATGGTCTCATAAACGTAGTTGAACGGCGAAATGCCCACGCTGATCTGATTGTAGGGTAGCGTTCCCGCTCCGCCTCCTGCAAAGTCGCCGAAGTCCTGCAGCAACACCGTAATCTTCTCCGAAGGCGTGTAGTGGAAAATCTTGTGGTGGAAACGGTACGCGTTCTCGAAACAACGCGCGAGGTGAGGCACGACGTACTCATGGGCTTTGTTGTAGTAAAGCAGCTCCAAATCCTTGGTTTCCAAGGCGTAGAACTGCGCCCAGAGCAGCTTCGCGCTTGCCAAAACGATGCCTATCACGGTCGCGATAAACGCGAGTTTTGCTTTCATGGCCAGATGAAAATTAGGTTTGTGAAACTGGAGAAGGAGATGCCGTCCTGACTGAGACGACACCTCCTTCTTTCTCCCAACATCCCACCGTCACACCCGAAGCGAGCGGTAGCGAGCGCTGGCTTGGGGTGCGCCGGCAGCGGCGTCATTGCGCGGTCGCGTATTCTTCGGCAGCGGTCTGCAGTGCGGAGCGAAAGGCCTCGCTCCGGAGAGCCAGGCGAAACGCATCGCTTTGCAGCGCCGAGCGGAAGGCCTCACTTTGCAGCGCCAACCTGAACGCTTCGCTCTGCAACGCGGACCGGAAGGCCTCGCTCTGCAGCGCCAGCCGGAAAGCTTCACTCTGGAGCGCGGACCGGAAGGCCTCACTCTGCAACGCCAGCCGGAAGGCTTCGCTGGTCAGCGCGAGCCGGAAGGCCTCATTCTGCAACGCGGACCGGAAGGCCTCGCTCTGCAGCGCCAGCCGGAAGGCTTCGCTCTGCAAGGCCAGCCGGAAGGCTTCACTCTGCAACGCGGAGCGAAACGCTTCACTCTGCAGGGCCAATCGGAAGGCCTCACTCTGCAACGCCGAGCGGAAGGCCTCGCTCTTCATGGCCAACCGGAACGCTTCGCTCTGGAGCGATTGCTGAAAAGCCTCGCTCTGCAGAGCCTCTTGAAATGCCTCACTCTGGAGCGTTGACCGGAAGGCCTCGCTCTGCAGCGCCAACCGGAAGGCCTCGCTGGTCAGAGCCAGACGAAACTGCTCGCTCTGCAACGCGGACCGGAAGGCTTCGCTGCGCAGGGCCAGGCGAAAGGC
>CAYQOI010000086.1:0-10147 GCA_964419085.1 uncultured Cytophagia bacterium
CCGCGCTGTTTTTGCCGGTCTGCCTGGTCGGATGCGACGCAGTGACGGACACTGCGCAGTTAGAGTTGCACTGTAGCCCGTTTGCGGACACGGTCTGGTCCATTCAGGACACCGAAGCGCCCAGGATTGTTGATGTGACGGTGCCGGGGTTGGTGGGCAGCGCGGTTCCCGGATGGGTGAACAGCGGGCAGATCGCGGTTGAGGCCAACCTCATCGATCCGGCCGGAGTGTGGCAGGGTACGCTTTTCCGCCGGACGTGCGGTACAACCCAGTGGCGCGCGGTGGCTGATACCGCATTTTCCGGAGAGTTGACCGGACGCGGATTCCGGTTCGCGGCACAAGCCCGGGTGACTTTCGCGCAGAACCTGCCCGATGGCTGCTATGAATTTCGCGTGGAAGGCAAAGACGCCACGCACACGCCCGAAAGTTGCTTTCCAAACTTCAAGCTCGCAGGGAATGGTGGGGTGCCAGTGGACGGCGCCCTGCCCCATTTTACGCTAAACGTCGACACGACGCCACCGGATTCGGTGGACCTTACCTGTGTTCAAAAACAGAACGCCATCGAGCTGAACTGGACACCTTCTGCCGATCCTGCGCCCGGCATCGGCCTGGCCGGTTACCGAATTCTGCGCAACGGCGTCACGGTAGCCACGCTGCCTGCGGACACGACGTCTTTTCTGGACCGGATTCCCCGCGGAACGCCGGCCCGGGTTTTTACTTACCAGGTGCAGCCCGTGGATTCTCTGGACAACGTGCAGCTCCGCGGCGGGCGTGCCCAGTGCCAGTTTTTTCCGCCGTCCGCGGTGGCGATGCTCCCGGAGCCGGAGTTTACTCCGGGCAACACAAACCAGGTGTGCTGGTCCGGGTCGGGGCAGATTCAAAACTACACCGTGTTCGTCGCAGAGAACTGTGACTTCGCGGCCGCCGTGGCGCAGGTGACCGCGGATACGTGCTTTACTTTTGCCAACTTGAGCGACGGCGTAACCTACTGCTACTGGGTTACCGCCACCGACCTACAAGGTCGGGTTGTGATGTCCGACACCGTGAGCTCCACCCAGGATGCGTCCCAACCCGGCGTGCGTTCCTTCGAGGTGGTCGATGGCCGGACGCTGGGCTCGGGCGATTGGGTCACCAGCCGTGAGCTGACGCTTCATGTGGTCGCCGAAGACGCTTTCCCCGGCCGGATCGCGTCCGTCCGGTTCTTCGAGGACGGCCGGCTCACAAAGACCGTGGTTTTGCCCACCGCGCTGGTTCGTCTCGACACCACGCTGCAGGTGGGGGTTTTGGGCCCGGAGTGCACGGCGCTCGATGTGGCGGCATCGGTTGTGGACGCGGCCGGCAACGAAAGCCTCGCTGCGGACCGCACGATCCAGTTGGATGCGTCGCCGCCCGATTCGGTGTCGCTGTTCAACTGCGCTCAGATCGCCGGTGCCAACGGCATCCAGCTCGACTGGTCGGCTTCCTCGGATGCCGCGGGATGTTGCGGTCTTGCCGGATACAGGGTGCTTCAGGACGGTCAGGCCATTGCGGACCTGGCGCCGGATGTGACCAGCTTCCAGGTCGCGTTGGACCCGTCTACCCCTACTTCGACCTTCGAGTTTCAAATCCAGCCGTTCGATTCGTGTGGCAACGTCCAGCGCTCCGGGGGACGTGCCCGGTGCAGCTACGTCGGCACCTCCTCCATTGAGATCGCCGCGATGGACGCGTTTACGCCGGGAACCGAAAACACGGTGTGCTGGGAGGTCCGGGGCCAACTGGCGTCGCTGACGGTGTTTCTGGACGAAGGCTGCGACGCGGTCGCGGACGACTCCGTGCAGATCGCGGCGCCGGGGCAATCACAGATGTGCCAGACGTTTACCGGACTGCGGGACGGACAGGCCTACTGCTACTGGCTGGTGGGTTTCGATGAGCAGCAACGGGTCGTGCGTTCAGACACGGTCATGTCCATCCAGGATGCGTCGGCGCCGGTGATTGCGGAATTCAGTTTTCCGGGCGGGGACCTGCTGGACGGCAAGATGTGGACCTATTCCCGGGAGGTGGCGTTGCGGCTGGTTGCCCGGGATGTTTCGCCCGGAGAGATTCGACGGATCGAGGTGCTGGAAAACGGAGCGGTGCAGTTCAGCAGCGAACTTCTCAGCCCCGCACCGGAGCTGCAGCAGGTCATTTCATATCGCATCCAGAGCACCGGGCCCGTGCCGGTGGAAGTGAAGCTCGCTGCCCGGGTTGTCGACGGCGCGGGCAACGCGAGCCGGTCCGCGGAGCTCAAGCTGTTTTTGCAGGAAAACGCGCCGCAGATGTTTGCCTTCCCGAACCCGTTCAACCCCATGCGGGGAAAGGTGGTCATCCGGCTGGTGGACCCTGACGAGAGCGAAATCAAGATCTACGACTTTTTTGGCAATCTGGTGCGGACGTTGCGGGAGAAACCCGACAGTCACGACTTTGTGTGGGACGGACGGAATGATAGAGGCGACATGGTCGCCAACGGCGGTTATGTGTGTGTGGGAAAGAAGACAAGAGCCCGGTTTAAATTAGGCGTGCTGAAAAAATAGAGGTCGGTCCGGGTGTGCGGTTTTGGACCGCTCCCACCGGACCGGAATTGTGGAATGTTGAGTAGAATGAAATTGCGTACAGCGGGGCTCATCCTTCTGATGTTGACGGCTGGCTGGCAGCGGGTGTCGGCGCAGGGCAGCGCGGGTCAGGCAGGCGAGTACCTGCGCTGGGGGGTTGGGGCGAGAGCCCTTGCGCTGGGCCGGGCCTTTACCTCCATTTCCGACGATGCCAGCGCGCTTTACTGGAATCCGGCGGGTCTGTCTTCCCTTTCTCGCGTAGGGGGCACGGTCATGTTCATGCACCTGCCGCTGCGGGAGGGGGCGTCTTTCAACTATCTGGCCGGCGCGATTCCGCTGCGCATTCTGTTTGTCAAGCACACCGGCAACAGCACACTGGTCAATTTGATTCAAAACTTCAGCCTGGGGCTCGGAATCGCGTGGCAGGGATTGGGGGAATTTCAGCTTTTCGACGAGAATGCCTCGCCGGTGAGTGGCGGGTCCGGCAACTCGGTCGACGATCGAGCGGTTTACGTCTCGTTTGCCTACCCCTTGCACGACGTGCTGCGCCGGCTCCCCAAGCTGGGCTTCTTCGGTCGGGCAGGGGGAGAACTGGATGTGGGCCTCACCGCCAAGTTCCTGCATCAGGATCTGTTCGGCGTCAGCGGTTCGGCCACCAGTTTCGACCTGGGTTTCAAGTACGCGCATCACTCTGGTCTGTTCAATCTGGGGTTCACGCTGCACGACCTGAATCATCCCGGCTTTTCCTACGACGCGGACATCGTGGGAGATAAGATTCCCACCACGGGTGTGGTCGGCGGGTCGCTGCGGCCGCCGTTCGGCCGGCTCCGGGGCCTGCTTTTGTCCGCGGACTACGGAATCGTGACCCCCTCGGGCCGGGACAAAGAGATCATGGTGGGCGCCGAGTACGATCTTTCCGTGCTGAGCGCGCAGCTCCCCATGAAGGTGCGCGTCGGGCTGAATTCCGAGCACGAATCTCTCACCGTGGGGCTGAGCTTCAGTCCCGAGGAGGTGCTGGGGCACGACTGGCTGCCATCGGGCGACTGGACGTACGCGAACGACCGCAGTTCCTTCGATGCGGTGGGGGCGCGCTACTCGTTTTCGGTGGACCGCAATCCGTTTACCGCCAAGTACTGGTATCTGAACGCGATGGTGCAACTCTTCGGGTACGGCTGTGACAACCTGTCCGAAATCAAGAAGAGCGACCGGGTCACGCAGTACCTCAAGAATGCACAGGATGCCCGGAATCCCGGCCGACATGCTTACAGATACGAAGCCGCGCTCAGGCTGGTGGACCTGCGTTTCCTTACGGCGGTCAGCGAGTTGCAGAATGCCCGCCGCGAGGAGGCCCTGAAAGAGAGGACCGTGCAACACTTCAGAAAAATCGCAAACAGCTATTTTTCGGCCGTCCGCCGTGCGGAAAAAGCCGATTACGGCAAAAAGGAGCTGGATGAAGAAGCGTATTTCCATTCGTTTGTTTACTATTTGCAGAGCCTGATTTTGGCTGGAGATTACGAAGCGGTTTGGCGCGCCAGCGCAGACAGCGGCAAGTCGTGGGGCAAGCACCGGAATCTGCTCAAGAGCCGCTCCGCGGTGTATCGTTCTCGAGCCGATTTTCTGCATTTTCTGGAGGCCTTGGCCTTCTACAAAGGCGGCGCGACGACTGAGGCGATTTCCATGTTGCGGCAGAATCTTCCTGACAATTCGTTGGCTGGCTACCTGCTGGGACACATCGAATTCCTGGAAGGAAACTACCAGACCGCGCTGCTCAGGCTGAAAGAGGTGAATTTGAACGACGTGAGCTTTCCGCGGCATCTCTACGTTCCGGTGACTTCGGATTGTACATTCGGCGACGAGGTTCTGTTTTTGCAAGCGGCCTCGATGTTCAAGCTGGGCCGTCCACCCGAAGAATACCTTGCCGAATTTGCCAAGATTCCGCGCTTCTTCCCGTCCTCAGACCTGGCGAAGTTCTTGACCCGGCGGGGCAACATCCTCGCCACCATGATCAGATATGTGGAGCGAGGTGAACAGGACGAGCTGGCAGCGTTGACCGAGCGCGTCATCAGAGCGTATATCGAATCGTTCTCCATCGGCACGCTGAAGGAAGAAGTTTACACGTACAATTACAGATAGACATTTCAAACGGTTATGTTGAACTATTGGGTCGATACTGCCATGAAAAAATTTAACGTCAACGGTTGCAGACTCATCTGGGGGAGTGCCTTCGGGCTGATCCTGTGTCTCGGCGCAGGCGCGACATTCGCACAGACCAAATACGAGGTTTCGGTCTCCGATATCGCCTACCTGAGGGTGCACCAGAACTGGATGTTCCTCCCCAGTACAGTCGATCTACGGGTGGAGTGGACGGTGTCGGCACGGGAAGAGATCAATCAGAGAGTACGTCGGGTGTACAAGGATGCCCGAGATTTGCCATTCACCTTTCGGGTTTTCATTTTTGCCGGTGGCCCCGATTCGCAGCCGGAGGTGAAAGAGGTGCGTGGCACCGACCATTTCGATATTTCCGGGCTGCCCATCGGATCGCAGTACGCCTTCCGGGTGGCGGCTTACTCGGACAACGGTTCGCTGGTGGCAGAGTCGCAGACCGCCTCGATCCTCGTGGGCAAAGGCGACATCCGTAACCAGGAACTGTTGGAAAAGACCTGGGTCTACTACCTGAATCCCGGTAGATGGCAGTTGGCGACGTTGGGCAAGGCGGAGGTCTACGACAGATCCACGCCTCTTGGAAAACTGGCCTTCATCTTTCTATCGGTGACGGGGTTTGTCAGCTTCTTCGTTCTGGTTTTCTACTCCTCCAGAACGCTTTACCTGGGGAACATTTTCCCCTACAAACGCTCCACCAAGAGCTTGCTCTGGTCGTTCATGCTGAGCTGCGACAAATCGTACGAGAAGCGGCTCACCAACAAGTTCAAGTTTATTCTGAGGGCCTGGGAAACCATTGCCACTCGCAGCCGACGGGTTGCAGACGAGGCGGTGAAAAACATTCCTCACGCGCTGAGCTCCACGGAAAAAATGGCTTCGGTGGAGGTGGCCTGCATGGAGTACTGGACCGTGGACGGGGACAAGGCCATCGGGACCATCGAGGACATCATCTCTTTTCCGGAATACAACGGAGGCAACGGTAAAAAGAATCCGGACGACCTTTTAACCGAGCTGGTGATCAAGATCGAAGATAGTTTCCACGACCTGGTTTCGCCCAACGGCAATGGCCACTACTCCAACGGCGAGCGCGAGGACATGGCCACCCTCATCGAGGAGATCTATGAACCGGTGGTGGTCGACGAAAAGCCCCTTTCCAGAATGCGAAAGTGGCTCCTCAAGAAGGGGGTCTTTGATCTGCGCAAGGGACTCAAGCCGTTTCCTACCAGCCGGATCATCCACGCCGGGCTGGGCATTCACCGGATGAACGGGTACCGCTGGTTGCGGCCCACGGAGGAGGTGAAGCGGGCGTTTGAAGACCGGGCTTCCAACGAGATCGAAAGTTTGAAGCGGAAGTCGCGCATCGAGTGGTTTTGGAACTACGGCGCGCTGGCACCGCTGGTGGGGCTGTTTGGCACGGTCACCGGCATCACCTTCGCTTTTCAACAGTTGTCGGAGACCGGCGTCACCCCTGATTTCGTCAACACCATTCAGCATCTGAGCAGCGGCATCTTCGAGGCCCTTTGGACGACGATCTTCGGCCTGGCCAACGGCATCTTCTTCCTGATGGTGTACTACTACTTCAAGCATAAGCTGGACTGGATCTACTCCAAGTGGGAAGAAATCTACGTTTCCATCACGGAGAAGCTTTAGCCGGGGATGAGATGGCGTTTAAACGTACCGATAATGTCCGGAGCCTGGAGCTCACGAGCCTCATCGATGTGGTCTTTTTGCTCCTGATCTTTTTTCTGGTGTCGTTCGCGTTCTCTCTGGCCGGAGATGCCTCCGAGTCCAAGCTCTATTCTGAAATCGAGCTGCCGGAGAGCAACACAACGTTGCCCGTGATAAAAAACGATCTGCTGGACAACTTGATGATCCAGGTCGTGCCGGATACGACCAACCGGGGCAACGCGCGGCGAGTGGTTGTCCTGTGGCCTTCTTTGGATGACACGCTGAGAATCTCTCGGATGCAAGCGCTGAACACTGCGTTGCACGACTCGACGTTCGCGGCCTATCCCGCGGGCTTCGTGTTTCTTTCTGACGCCGCGTTTGCTGAATTGCCCGCAAGCAAGCTTATTTCCGAGAGCATTCGCAAGTACGTGGCGTTGGAGCGCTCAAAGCGCAACCGAAAGCATCCCATCGTCGAGGTGCGCGCCGAACGACAGACGGAGTTCAAGATTCTCAGCTTCATCATGGACCAGTGCAGCTCCCTGAAGGAGGCGATTCCACAGATCATTATTCGTACCGTGCCGTAATCGTAACAGAAGAAACGCGCAGGGAGTGAATTGGCTTTTCGCAAATTGAATCACAATCGCCGGGGGGTACAGCTTGTCTCGCTCATCGATTTGATTTTCATCCTGCTGATCTTCTTTGTGATCACCAGCATTCTCATCAAACTCACGAGAGGCGAGGCCAGGCTGTATATTCCCACGCCCAAGAATGAACCGGGTGAAGCACAGATCCTCATCCAGATCCTGGATGAGGACAAGTATCTTTGGGTAGACCACACGGCTATCGATACGCTCAATCTGTACAGCTACGCGTTGCAGGACCCGTTGAGTCCGGCGGCAAAGGTGGACCTCTTGCTCGACAAGTTGGTACTCAGCAAGCGGCGTCTCATGGAGCGCATCGCGTTGCTGAAGGAAGCCTCCAACGGCCACCGCCGGAAGGCTTACTACGTGCTCATTCGCTGCCCGGATGATCTCCCGTATCACTATGCCACCAGTATCGTGGAGGAATTTGTGGACAACCCGAATTTCGAGTACGGGTGTGTTTCCGGGACCGTCGAGGATATTCGAAATAGTCGGAATCTCGCGATCAAGGGCAATGTCATCGAGATCGATTTTTGAGCCGGAGATATCCGGCGTCGGGAGGATGATGGCCGCGCTTAAAGTATTTGTCAAATACGCTGCATTTACGGCAGGTGTGACATTTCTGGTTCTGTTGGCCGTCAGGGAGGTGTTGCTGTTGCGAATGCCTTCGGTGGAAAAAGTGATTCCGCACAGGGCGGCGGTGGAGGAGATTCCGGTGCCGCGGCGGCCGGGCACGAGGAGCATCAGGATCGTGGGGCCCCCGCTGAAGGTGGTTCGCTTTCAGTTGGATTTCAAGCGGAACCCACAACCCATCGACTGGCACTTGTTGGAACGGATGGACAAAAAGGCGGATGTGATGGTCGAAGGAACCATCGACATCAACGGCGGCTTCTCCATCAACCGGGTCCAGGACAAGGGGCATCCCCGGGCGGGCCGCTACATTTCATCCATCCTGCGCACATGGCAGTTCACGCCCTACAAATCGGGGAAGGTCAAATACTATTTTAATGTCCCGTCGAGGGTGGAGCAGATGAAACTCCAGATCGATCTGCGTCAACTGACCAAGAACCTGAAGTTTTTGCGCCGCAACGAAGTTCTGGAGGACGGCATGTTATTTTACATCGAAGGCTTGAACGCACGCAGCGTCATGCTGATCAATTGAGCGGGAAGGCCGTGAGGAGAATCAACAAAATTCTGGGTCTTTTTCTGTGGCTGTGTTTTGTGCAGAGTGCGGCCGGGCAAGAGTACATGCCGGGCGTCTATCTGTACAACCGGGCTCAGTACGATTCGGTTTTGGCCTTTTTCTCGTCTTCATTCATTCGCAGCAACCCGGAACATGAGGGGCTGGCGCGGTACTTCCGCGGGGAAAGCTTTTACAACAAAGCACTGCAACAGACCGCGAACGCGCAACGCCAGGCATTTCTGCATCAGGCATGGCAGGAATTCCGTACGGCAGTGACGCATGACGACCTGCGCCTGAAGTTTCCGGAATCTTACTATTTCGCCTTGTACAAGCTGGGCTGGTGTTCGTTTCGTCTCGCAGAGACCGGGGAAAATCCCGCTGCACATCTGCAGCGCGCGTACGATGAGTTTGCGGCCGTCGGAACAGATGCGCCTGATTCCATCGCTGTTTTTGCTCGCTACATGGGTGCGGAGTGCCTGGTGCTCGCCGCGCGGTTGCGTCAGACGCAATTTTCTGCCGGACTTGTTGGAGCCGGGGAGTTGGACAAATTGGCATCCGCCTACCGCGCTGCGGAGCAACAATACGCACAGATCTTGCGGTTCCGGCCCGGCATCGGAATGCCGGATCATTTCGAGCGGATACGCGCGCTGGTGGCTATGAAGCGAGAGATGGTGAGGTACGACCTCGGCAGGCTTTATCAGATCGCATCTGGAGAAGCTGACGCTGCGACGCAGAACTCGGCCGGACAACTGGCAACCGCTTATTTCGCCTCTCTCAAATACGACTCCCTCTTGGCGGTCACGCCTTCGCGGAACAGGCCGACGCGCGCGGCCCTCGTTTATCTAAAGCTCATGCAGGCCTTGAGCCAATACATGTTGGACAGAGACGGCGGTGCCAGGAACCGCTTTCTGGAGGACTGGAGCGAGCTCCGCCGCCTGGGCTTCGGCGACGAGCTGTGGTTTCGCCGTGCCAACCTGCATCAGAGCGAACCGGATGTGGAAGGGGCGGCCTTCAACGACCTCACCGTCGCGTTCTATGACTCCTCCCGGCGCATCCCGGAAGCCTTCTATTGGCTCGGGCGTATCCGGATGGTTCAGGGGCTGGGGGAGGAAAGCAGAGCGCAGTTCAGGCGGTTTATCGAAAGTGCCGGTCGCAGGGCGGGGCCCCCTGCGCGCTTGCAGTTTCTTCTGGATGACGCGCGTTACCGCACCTATCTGCTGGATTTCGAGCGCTTTTACCTGTCCGATGACATCAGGAGCCTTCGGGGACTGGCCACGGAGGTCGCGCGGTTCTACTCTCGGCACCCGGAGATACAGCGAAAGGTGGAGATGCTCAGGCTGCTGGTCAATTGCAGCCTCATCCCAAATGTGGGGCGCATCTGGGCCGAAGTGCTGACCGGGAGCGACGACGAAAAGCTGGAACAGGCATTGACCACGGTGCGGTTTGTGCTGCCGCGAGCTGCGTTGAACATCGGCGTGATTCGGGAAAAATACATCGAGTTGTTGCAGCGTCTGCTGCAGATCACAGCGGTGCGGCGCAGCGACGAGACACGATTTTTTCGCGGGGTCGTCACGTCGCTGGAAGCCGAGATCGAAGGCATGCCCGATACCAAGGCGGAGAAGTTCCGGCAGGCCGCGGGAATTCTTGCGGGTGTCTCCGAAGAATTTCGGCTAAAAGATGAAGCGGACTATATCCGCGCCAAGTGCTTGTTCTTTGCCGACGATTTCACCGGTGCCATGCACATCCTGCGTCGCCTGGTCAACGAAGGGCAGTCTTTGCGCGCGCTGTTCTACGTGGCCGAGATTTTTCGTCTCGACGGGCGGGGTGCCGCGGCCAGGGTCTGCTACGAAACCATTCTCGACAGACTCCGGCAGTCCGGGCGCGTTTCCGACGATTTTTGGGCAGATAACGCCGCCGCGGGGTTGGCT
>CAYQOI010000087.1:0-7843 GCA_964419085.1 uncultured Cytophagia bacterium
TCCACCGCCAGGTTGGTACGCAATACCTGCGGCAGTTTGAAATCGTTGTCCAGGATGTTGACCTCCGTGGTCTGCTTGACGTTCGGGTCAACATTGACCGCGGGTGCGGTGGGGTCGTTGGGATTGATGCCCGGCACCTCCTGGCCTCTGAAGGTCGCCAGGTCGACGCGGATGAAATCCACACCGGTGTTGCTGTACGCATTGGAGAGCCAGACCGCCGGGGGCAGCCCTGCGAACAGACCCAAGCCGCCACGAATCTGTGTGGTCCTGTTTTTGGAAACGTCGTAATTGAATCCAAGGCGCGGCGACCAGAGGATGTTGCCGCTGGGCACGCTTGAAGTGCGCATCCCAAACTGTTGCTCGAAATCGTCGTTTTGCAGCGGGTCATCCGGCATCACCGGAATGTCTACACGCAATCCGTACGCCACGTTCAACTGCGGACTGACCTTCCATTCATCCTGGGCGTAAAAGCCGAGTTGGATGTAGTCCCAGCTGGCTCTCGGTTTGTCGACGCCAGGGATCTTTGAGGCACTGAGCGTGTACCGCGTCGGCCTGTTGTTGCGAAAGTCGTCGAGGCTGTCGAACTCGTAGTTACCGAAAAAGTCCTGGATGAACAGGTTGTCGAACGAGATGAACTCGTTGTGGGTACCGAAGGTGAACGTGTGGTCTCCGGTGAAATAGAAGACGTTGTCGGTGAACTCCCAGAGATCCTGGTCCAGCGCATTGGCCTGGGAGAAACGCTCGATACCCAGATCCACCTCGCCGGTGAAGTTCCCCTGGTCGTCCTGCGTGTCGATGGAGACGTTGGGGAACGGCCTCTGTGCCCAGGTCCGTTTGTCACGGATGCGGGTGTAAGACAATCTGCCCTCGTTGGCGAACCGGTTGCTGAATGTGCTGTTCAATTGGACCACGAACGAGTTGGTCGTGTTGTCCCGCTTGAACTGGTTGCTCTCAAGCGTGAACTGACTGCGGCTGCGCCGAACCCCATCGTCGCGATCGCCGTTGACGTAGTTGTTGCGAATCGTGAGATGGTGCTTCTGCGACAGGTTGAAGTCAAAGCGGGCGAAGATCTTGTCGTTGTCGGTCTCGTTGGTGAACGGACTGAACCCGCCGGGATCGTAGCCGTATTGCTGCTGCGCGATGCTGATGACCTCTTGCATCTGGCTTGCGGTCAGGCCGAACTCGTTGGCTGCGCCCGAACCCTTCAGACCGGTGGTCGTGGGTTGGTCGCGCCTTTTGATCTCGCCGTTGACAAAGAAGAACGCCTTGTTTTGGATCAACGGACCACCGAACCGGAACCCGGTCTGGAAATCATCGAAATTCTGGAAATCCTGCCCTTGCAGGTCGCCGATGAAGTTTTCGTTTTGGCCGAAGAAGTAGGCCGAACCGGTGAACTGGTTGGTGCCGCTGCGGGTGATCGCGTTGATCAAACCGCCGGCAAAACTACCGGAACGGACATCGTACGGGCTCACCTGGACCTGGATTTCCTGGATCGCGTCAAGGCTGATGGGCTCGGCGTTGACCTGTCCCGTCGGCGCACGCGAGCCATCCAGACCGAACGCATCGGTGAGGATCGCGCCGTCAACCTGAATGTTGTTGTACCGGTTGTTCTTCCCACCAATGGACTGGCCGCCCGCCCGCGAGTTGACCTGAGGGGTCAAGCGCGTAAAATCGGCGATGCTTCGGGTAATCGTTGGCAGACGCTCGATCTCTGCGGTGGTGATGTTGTTGGTGGTACCGGTATTGGACGCGGTCAAAATCGCGTCCCGCTCGGCGACGGTCACGATTTCGGATAGCTCAACCGCCTCTTCCACAAGCTTGAAATCGATGCGCAAATCCTGTGCGATGGCAAGATAGACATTTTCCTGCTTGCCGGCCTTATAGCCGATAAAAGTGGCGGTGACGGTGTAGGGTCCACCTACCCGGACCCCCGGAATGTTGAACCGCCCGTCCGACCTGGAGGCTGCGCCGTAGGTCGTTCCGGAAGGCTCGTGCACGGCGATAACGTTCGCCCCAACCAGGGGCTCACCCTTCTGGTCGGTGACCGTGCCGCTGATGGATGCGGTCGTGATCCCCTGTGCATACACCAATGCCGGGAGCATTGCCAGGCAGAAGACCACCAAAAGGATTTTCTTAAACATAGAATTTCCTCCTTTTTCCTACCCTCAGTAGTGGTTGGTTAAAGAGAACTCAGTTGAGAAACAAAAAGATAAAGGGTTGTTCCGGTGCATCACCTCCTTCTTCAGCCTTGCTTGTGAATTCGTGGTCACTACCGGTGTCATGGTCAGATTCAGTTACAGCAGTTCGAGATGAAACTGCACATCCCGACATTCGGCGGGTTATCCTTCTCCCTCATAATTTGCTAAACTTAAGAAACAAAAATGACTTTGTCAAGACTAAATTGTTACGCCAAGGTGACAAAAGGGTGGACGATGTGCAAAGTTTGCGCTATCATTGAGTGGGACTTCCAGAAGAATCCCCCCAGAATGCACTTGGCTTCGTTTAACGGTGTTCAGCGAGGCTCGTGACTGCGGTCCGAGACCGGGCCGCCACGCAGTACCTCGACCGCGTGGGGCAGCGCGGCCAGGATGGCTTCGAGATTCTCTCGCACACCGTTTGGGCTTCCCGGGAGATTGATGATCAGCGTGTTCTCTCGGGTGCCGGCCACGGCGCGCGAGAGCAGGGCGTGGGGTGTTTTGCGAAAGCCCGTCATGCGCATGGCCTCTTCGAAGCCCGGCACCCGACGCTCGATCACCGCCAGCGTGGCCTCCGGCGTGACGTCCGTCGGGGACAGACCGGTGCCGCCGGTGGTGAGAATGAGATCGGCTTTCACGATTTCCACCAGGCGTTTGAGCTGCCAGATGATCTGCTCGCGGTCGTCCGGGATGATCCGGTAGTCCACCACCTCACCCTGGATCTGTTGGATGAGCTCGCGGATGGTTTCCCCGCTGGCATCGTGTTCTCTTTCCCCTCGGCTGCCCCGGGTGGAGATGGTGAGAATCGCGGTCTTAATGGTCATGCGTTCCCTTTAGTGCGGCAGGTTTCCTTTTTGCTTAAGAATGTATTTCGCCAGGTTGACGATTGCAAGCACTTTTCGCGGCAAGTCGCCGTCACCTCCTGTGCAGGCGAGCGGCCTTGACTTTTGTTTGAAATTTGTGTAACATTTTCGCAAGTTTTGCGTCCGTTAGTCCGTTAATCGCACCGGTTTTTTACAATCCTTACTTTATCTTCTGGAGGGAAAAATGAGGTCTCTCATTCGCTTTCTCGCTTGTGCGTTGACTCTCGGCCTCGCTTGGGTTCTTGTTTCCCCAGCCTCTGCTCAAGAGGTGCCGGTCCTGTTCCCGAAACCGTTGAGTCCCCGCATCGCAAATTACAACATCGATGTCAAATTGCTTCCGGAGAAGCGAGAGCTGGAAGGACATGAAGTCCTGATCTGGCACAACAAAACCCGGGACACGATTCATGAGCTGCAGTTTCATCTCTACCTGAACGCATTCCGCAACTCGAAGTCTACCTTTATGAAAGAATCCGGCGGTCGCTCCCGGGGCAATCGCATCGACAAAAACGGCTGGGGCTTTTCCGAGGTGCAAGCTTTCCGTCTGTTCTACGCCAACCGTGTCAAAAAGGACCTGAACTCCCTTACGCCCCAGGACGTGCCGCAACTCCTGGACAAGGCCATCGATTTGACCGACCAGATGGAGTTCATCCAGCCCGACGACGGCAATCCCGACGACAAAACGGTCTTTCGCGTACCGCTTCCCAGGCCGCTGCGGCCAGGCGAATCCGTGGCGGTGAACATGGATTTTCTGGCGAAGCTGCCCCAGCCGCCGTTTGCCCGTACCGGGGCCAAAGATGAGTACTTTTTCGTGGGCCAGTGGTTTCCCAAAATCGGCGTGTACATCGATGGTAAATGGAATACCCACCAGTTTCATGCCAATTCCGAGTTTTTCGCGGACTTCGGCGTGTACAACGTCCGCATGACCGTACCAAAAGACAATATCGTTGGAGCCACCGGCCTCGAGGTCTCGGTGACCGACAACGGCGACAGTACCGCCACGCATTTCTACCACGCGGAAGATGTGCACGATTTCGCCTGGACCACCAGCCCGGAGTTTGTGGAGTTCACCGGCAAGGCCCAGGACGTGGACATCCGGGTGCTGATGCAGCCGGACCACGTGTCGCAGGGCCAGCGCCACGTGGACGCCGCGATCCAGGCCGTGGAGCATTTCCAGAACTGGTACGGCGACTACCCGTTCCCCAATCTCACGGTCGTCGACCCGCGGCGCAAAGCCAAGGGCTCAGGCGGAATGGAATACCCCACGCTCATCACCGCGGGGACAGCCTACGGTTTGCCGGAGGGCTTGCGCGCGGTGGAAGACGTGATCATCCACGAATTCGGCCACAACTACTGGTACCACCTGCTCGCCTCCAACGAATTCGAGGAGAGCTGGATGGACGAAGGCATCAACACCTACACCGAGATTCAGATCATGAACGATGCCTACGGCCCAAAGGGGGATGCTGTCGACCTGTTGGGCATCAAAGTCAACGACCTCCAGCTCCAGCGCGCCAGCTACCTCAATCTTCCTGACGTGGACCCGATGGTCAAGAAGGCATGGGAATACTACCCGGGCGGCAGCTACGGCGTGAATTCCTACTCAAAACCGGGCGTGGTGTTGACCACGCTGCAGAACTATCTCGGCTGGGACGTGATGCAAAAAGTGATGCGCGCCTATGTCGCCCGCTGGCGCTTCAAACATCCCAAGACGCGGGATTTCATCGAGGTGGTCAACGATGTGTCGGGCCAAAATCTGGACTGGTTTTTCGACCAGGCGTTTTTTTCCAACGCGGTGCTGGATTACAGCGTCGACCGCATCCAGGTGCGCAAGATCCGTAAGCCCAGGGGATTCGATTTTACCTTCACCACCGAAGAGGATTCCAGCCTCACCGACGGGGAAATTGCGTCGGAAGAGGAACCGGCTGAGGAGGCGGAGAACGCGGATGCAGAATTGGACTCGGCTGCGGCGGAATCCACCGAAAAGGAGAAACCCACGTTCTACGCCAGCACGGTCTATGTGCGCCGTCTGGGCGATTTCAAGTTTCCCGTGGAGTTGGAAGCCGTCTTCGAAAACGGCGAGACCGTGCGGGAGCGCTGGGACGGTCAGGATTTGTGGAAGAAGTTCGAATATGTCAAACCCAGTAAACTGGTGTCTGCCACGGTGGACCCGGATGGCAAGATTCCTCTGGATGTGAGTTTCACCAACAACAGCCGCACGGTCAGGAGACAAGGGCTGGGCATCAACAAACTATCCGCGCGCTGGATGTTCTGGATGCAGTTCCTGCTGGACCAGCCGGAGTTTTTCAATCTCTTCAGTCTGCCCGGCAGCCTGTTTTAAGCAACGAACATCGAAAAAAATCCGAGGATGAAAATGATTATCTCAAGTATCAAAACCGGGATGGCTCAGATCCGGGCCAACAAGCGTATGCTGCTGATCTTTTACCTGGCCAACCTGTTTTTCGGGCTGATCCTGATGCTGCCGTTTCGCGCAGCGCTGGACAGTTTCGCCGGCCACAGTTTGATGGGGCAAAAACTCGCGGGCAGGTTGGACATGGATTTTGTGTTCGAATTCCTGCACCACACGCGGGATTTTACCTCGGTGTTTTCCTCCCTGGCGCTGGTGGTTGCGGTGGCTTACTGGCTGTTTTCGCTTTTTCTTTCGGGTGGCGCGCTGGGTGTGCTGGCCGGCGATGAGCGCTTTTCCGGCGCGTTGTTCTGGCAGAATGCCGGTCGCTATTTCGGACGGTTCTTTCGCCTGATGCTGTACAGCCTGCCGGTAGCCGGGATTCTGTTTTGCCTGCAGTTCATCGAAACGGGGGTCCAACGGCTGGTTTTCGGCGCCGACCCCTACGAAAACGTGCTCTACTGGGGGGCGTGGATTCGGTTCGGGCTGCGCACCTTGTCCATTCTGCTGTTCATGCTAGTTCTGGACTACGCGCGCATTCACGCGGTGGTGAGCGGTGAGCACCGCATGCGGGTTTCCATCTGGAACGGCCTGAAGTTCGCCTTCGGCAACCTGAGCCGCACTTTTTCTTTGGCGTTTTTGCTCTTTCTCTTCGGCGTGGTGGTTCTGGTCATTTACAATCCCATTGCGGACCGGCTGGCCGCGCCCAGCGCCATGGTGGTTCTGTTGCTCTTTTTGCTGCAGCAGCTCTACATGCTGTTTCGCATGTTCCTGCGCCTGACGTTTTACGCCAGCGAGCTGAACCTGTACGACAAGCTCAGCTCGGGCAGGCAGACCGAGCCCGCGCCGGCTGTCGACGACCTCGGTCTGCAGGGCGCGGTATCGTGAGCCTGCTGCGCGAGCGGTCGCGGCTTAGTGCGCGACCGCCGCGGCAGGTTCAGCCACGCGAACGTGGGAAGTCCGGGTCACGGGCTGGCTTTTCAGCACGTCGATGATCTGGACAGCCTGGTCTGGATTGAGATAGAAGTCGTTGAAGCGCACCACGCCCGTTTTGTCGATGATGACCGTCCAGGGCGTGCCGCCGGTGCGGTAATTGCGCATGAGTTTGGAGGCTTTCGTGCGTGTGCCGCTCTGGCCCACCGGAATCCTGAGGCCGTACTGCTTGATCACGGCCTTGGCTTGCTCGAAACTGTTGTACGAGAAGCCTTCAAAGGAAGTCTGCACCGCCAGAAAGACCACGTTGGGGTCGTCCTTATAGTGATGCATCACTCGCAGCAGGGTGGGGAAACCGTGATTGTGGCATCCCGGGCACCACGATTGGAAGCAGAACAGGTAGACCACCTTGCCTTTGAAGTCGCTGATATCTAAGGTTGTTTTCCCTTTCGGCAGTTGGATCCACTCGGAGACCTCCAGAGAGGGCGCTTTTCTGTTGAGAATTCCCCGGTAGGATTCGGTGACCTTGGGTTCCACACCCAGGAGCGACAGGATCAGGGCGAGCATAATCATAACAGACCTCACTTCTCAGTACAGCGGTACGGCATTTATGAATAGAAACTATGTCTGGAGAATTTTTATTTCAGAAGCCCCTGACGGAATGGGAAATCCTGTCCGCGCAGGCTCAAAAAAAGACGGCTACCGGTCGGCCAGGCGGGCCAGCGCGTCACCGGTCAGGCGAAACACCGTCCAGTCATTCATCGGCACGGCGCCGAGCGATCTGTAGAACTTGATGGCAGGTTCGTTCCAGTCCAGCACCGACCACTCCAGGCGGCCGCAGTTTCTCTCCCGCGCCAGGCGCGCCAGGAATGCCAACATCTTGCGGCCGAAGCCTTTGCCGCGCGCCTCCGGCCGGACGTAGAGGTCTTCCAGGTAGATACCCGGCCGCCCCAGAAAGGTGGAATAGTTGTGAAAAAACAGCGCGAAAGCCACCGGATCGTCGTTGCAGCAGCCCAGGATGACTTCGGCATAGCGTGGCTCGCCGAAGAGCGTTCTGCGCAGATCGTCTTCCGTGGCCACGACTTCGTGCGCCAGCTTTTCGTACTCGGCCAACTCTCGGATAAATCCCAGGATGACGGGTACGTCCTTTTCCTGAGCCTGCTTGATCGTGAATTCTTCCCGTTTGCTCATGAAAGTCTCTGCTTTACGGTTTGCGCGGCCGGTTGCTGCTTGAGCCACTCCACGGTTTGCGTCCACAGGGATTCCCGAAAGGCGTCGCGGAAAAAGCCGAAGTGCCCGATGGATTTGACCCCGAGATCGCGTGGCCGGATGAAACGATGTTCTTTGGGAGCATGGGGATAAAAGCGCAAAATCTCCTCCGCCGCACGTTTGGGTGCAAAGCTGTCGTCTGAAAAGCTCATTGCCAGGATGGGCGCCCGGAGTTCGGC
>CAYQOI010000087.1:7853-10146 GCA_964419085.1 uncultured Cytophagia bacterium
GAGTTCGGCAAAATACCTTTTCGGGTGCTCTTTGCTGAGAACGTAGGTTGGTTGCCGTCCCCACGCAGCCCACTCTCTGGCCACGCCCGCAGGCAGGTTTTCGCCCATGCCGAACAGTCGCGAGGGAAAATAAGAGAGCAAAGTGGTCGAGACGGGAATGAGCACGTACCAGAGGATGAGGATCCCGTAATTCAGGGGAAAGGGCCACAGCCGCCAGTACCCGCTTTGGCATCCGATCATCACCACCGCGTCGAGGTGGCGTGCCCTTTTCGCCAATCCCAGGACCTGGCCGCCCACGCTGTGCACCACGCCGAAGATCTGCCGGCCCGGGTAATGTGCCTCGATCCAGCCGATCATCGCATCGATGTCCTTTTCTCCCCATTCGTGCATGAAAGCCCGGAATTTGTTGAGCGTGGCCGGTCGGGAATCGCCGACGCCGCGGTAATCGAAGGTGATCACCGTGAAGCCCTGCTGGGCGAGAAACTCCGCGTAACGGGCGTAGTAGCGCCGCTTTACTCCGGTGGCCGGGCAGATCAGAATGATGGGGTGGGACTCAGTCTCTCTTCCGGCAGCAAAGCACGTCGCCGCCAGTTCGAAGTGGTCTTGCGCTTGCACGCGAAAATGCTCGCTGCGTGGCTTGGTTTCGTGGGTGCCGGGCATCTGTCCTCCATTTTGTCCGCTTACTTTATGCGTTTCAAATATCCTCTTGGATTCTGGGTAATGATATACCGTTCCCTGGATTCGTCGATCATGAAATTGCTGTTTTGCCGAACGAATTCTTCCACGGCGTGCAAGGGTCCCTCGATCCTTCTCCCCACGGAATTCCCGGGGTTAAAAACGTCGGCGACGGTGTCTTCGACAATAAAATAGCCGTTTAGGGGGACCAGGTCTGAGTAGTTGCACAAGTCCGCGAAAACGACCTCTTTGCTGTGGTCGCCATCCTGGATGATGAGGGTGCTTTTGCCGCGGGCGATTTCATGCGCTTTCCGAACGATCCGTTCATCTGTGCTGTTGCCGGTGAGCTCAACGATTCGGTCATGGGTGACGGCAAAATCTTCCCGTGAAATATCAATGGAGACGACTGTGCCCTTGTTAAGAATGTCGCACAAGTGCGCAAAATAGAGCGTGCTGCCGCCATGCGCTGAACCGATTTCGAGAATCACCTCGGGGGAGAGCTCAAAAATGATCTCCTGGTAGATCTGAAGATCCAGGACGTTTTTCCAGAGGGGGACTCCCATCCAGGTAACTTGTTTGGTGATGATTTCTTTTTGGTGGTAAATGATCCAATCGGCGAGTGTTTGGGAGAATCTCTTTTTGTACGCGGGAAGCTTCACGGGGCGTATTTTGCCGCGCAAGTCCACCCGTTCCATCAGCAGACGGAAGAATTTTTCCGGATTTTTGAATAACAGGTTGAACCTGGTTTCCATGTCGAGGCTCTGAAAAACGTTCGTCCTCGAGGAGCTACGCGTCAATAAATGACCCCCAACTCCTCGCGATAATGGCTGTCCGACTCTTTGTTCTTCGTCCAGTAGTCCAGGCGGATGGTTTTGGTGCGCACCGCGGTGGTGGTCATCATTTTGGCATTTTTTCCGAAGCCGCTGGGGTAGGTCTCTTCCCATGCGAGAATCCGGTGCGGGAATGTCTTCTCGTACTTGATGGTCAAGGTTCGCTTGAGGCTGGTGTAGCGCACCGTGTATTCGGCCAGCTCCTCTTCGGAGAGCGCGGCATCCCGA
This sequence comes from uncultured Cytophagia bacterium, assembly GCA_964419085.1. Lineage (GTDB taxonomy): Bacteria > Zhuqueibacterota > Zhuqueibacteria > Oceanimicrobiales > Oceanimicrobiaceae > CAYQOI01. The sequence continues at coordinate 9,587 of CAYQOI010000087.1, forward strand.
ATCAGCCGGGTGGTGGCGGTTGCTTGCTCCACTTTCACCGGGACATGCCGGAAGCGTGTGAACTGGGCCGCGGGGATGATCTCGATTTCACCGGTGGGCAGGCTTTCGGGCGCGAGGCGAATGCGGGTCCAGATCTCGTCTTCCAGAAAGGCTCGAGGGACCTTGAAGTTCTGGTCCCCTTCCGACTGAAAGTACGACCGCAATTGCACACCGTAGTTTTCGCCCCGCGCGTTGAGCTGGAGGAACGTCTGTCCGCACCACTCCTGCGAGGAGGAGGTCAGCTTCAAGGTGGATTCCCGGGGCACGTTCACCGGGGTGAAAATCGAGGTCATGACCGAGTAGGGATAGATGCCGGTGTAGAACTTGCGCACGAAATTGAGCTTGAGCACCGAGGTGACGTTTTTGCGGTCGCCAAAGTCGTACTTCACCTGCTTGTCTTTGAGGAAATCCTCGGTGACGAAAATGAGCACCGCGTCGCCCCGGCGCATCTCGCCGTAGCGCGCCTGGTTGAGTTTGTAGCGCGTGATTTCCGCCTTGCCGCTGTACCAGTAGTCGTTGAA
>CAYQOI010000088.1:0-10126 GCA_964419085.1 uncultured Cytophagia bacterium
GCTTCGCTCAGGCATCGGGAGCGGGAACCGGAGCGGGAGCGGGAGCGTCACCGGAGTTTCAACTTCCGGCCCACCTGAGCCAGGATAAACCGGTCCTCCTCCTCCAACTTCAGCAGCAGCAGGCCACCCACAAAAAGCGCACCGAATACCACTATCCCAACCACCGGGGAAAGAACCTCACCAGCCGGCAGCCACCCCCGCACCAACCCGCCCCCCAGCGCGGCCAGCGCGGCCGCAGCCAGAGGTTTCAGGTAACTCCACGAGTACGGGTGCATCCGCTCAAAATAGTACACCTCGCTCAGCCGGATGAGATTGACGATGCCCACCGAAACCGCAGCGGTGAGCGCCGCGCCCAGCATGCCGTATCTGGGAATCAAAACGTACCCCAGCACCGCGGTCAAAAGAATCAGCACCACGGAGTTCACCAGGTTCACCACCGGCCGGCCGGTCATGGCCAGCATGTACCCCACCGACCCCACGCTGGCGTTGATGAACTGCCCCAGAACGATGAGGTGCAACGCCGCCACGCCCGCGGTGAAGTCCCGGCCGAAAATGCTGAGAAACGACCCGGCAAACAGAAAGACCACCGCGCCCGCGGCGAGACTCAGGGTAAACACCCACTTGGTCGCGGTGGTAAACAGCCGGGCCAGCGCGGCTTTGTCGCCCCGGCCGTACAGATTCGAAATGGTGGGCGCGAAGATCAGATTCATCGCGGCAAGCGGCAGGCTCACCACCATGCCCAACCGCAGGCCCACGCCGTAGATCCCCACCTCCGAGGACGTCCAGTAAAAGCCCAGAATCCAGACCGGCAGGGCGGTGATGATGTTGTTCAAAATGCCGTCGAAAAACAGCGGCGTGGAAAACTTGCGGATTTCCGCGCGTTCAAACACGGGCGCGGTTTCCGGCCAGAAGCCGCGGCTGACCTGGCGCAGCTTCCAGTAGGCGTAACCCGTGGCCAGCGTCATGGAGAGCACGGTCGCGAGCACCACTCCCGCAAGACGCAGTCCAACCGCGAAAAGCAGCGCCAGCAACACCAAGCGCAACCCCGGCTGAACGCCATATCTCACCATCGTGCTGGGGCCGATGAGCCGGAGTCCCTGCAGGCTGGCGGTCATCACCTCCGTCGCGGTCCAGAACGGCAGCGCGAGGATGAGCATGCGCAGGGCGAAATTGAGCTCCGGCTGCTTAAACACGCCGTCTGCGATGGCGGGAGCGAGGGCGAAGATCAACAGCGTCATCACCACGCCGGGCACCAGCACCCGCTTCAGGCAGTAGAGGACCGTTCCCTTCAGCCGCGCCAGGTCGTTCCGGCCCTGGTAGAGCGCGACGTAGCGCAGCGCGCCCTGGTTCAGGCCCAGGGTGGCGAACAGCACCATGTTCACCAGAATCGTCTGCGCCAGGAAAAACACCCCCCAGGCGTCCGCGCCGATGACCCGCGTGGCCAGAACGGTGCCCGCGTAGTTGAGCAGAATGCCCAGCACGATGGTGCCGCCGCCCAGCCCCGCGTTCTTGGAGACCTTCAGCAACTCCTGCTGGTAGGTCGCGTCGCTCTCTTGTGCGTCTTTTCTGGTGGGTTTCAATTCTTCCACGTCTGCGGTGTGGGTCGTGCACTCCATGCTGACTCCCGCAATTCCTCGAACATCTCGGTTCGAAATCCGTTCAAACTGGCAAGTTTTCGGCCGCGCTCAGCGTTTGCCGAAAATCGCTCTCACGTGTTCCACAACATAGGCCAACTGCGCCTCGGTCATCTCCGGAAAGTTGGGCAGGCTCAGGACCCGTTCCGCGGCCCGCTCCGCGACCGGGAAGCTCCCCTCCCCCAGACCCAGAAATGCGTACGCGGGCTGCAGGTGCAGCGGCCGGGGATAGTGCACCGCGGCGCCGATGCCCGCGTCGTTGAGTTTTTGCCGCACCGCGTCGCGGTCCGGCACCTGAATTACGTACAGGTGGTACACCGACTCGGCCCAATCCGATTCGCCCGGCAGCTCGATCTCCTCGATGTCGGCCAAGGCCTCGTTGTAGTACGCGGTGATCTCGCGGCGCCGGGCGTTCCAGGCCTCCAGGTGCCCGAGCTTCACCTGCAGCACCGCGGCCTGCAGGCCGTCCAGGCGACTGTTGAAGCCCAGCATGTCGTTGACGTATTTCTTGCTGGAACCGTGGTCGCCCAGCTTGCGCACATTTTCCGCCACCCGGGCGTCGTCGGTGGTCACGCCGCCGGCGTCGCCGTAGGCGCCCAGATTTTTCCCGGGATAGAAGCTGAAGCAGCCGGCGTGCCCCAGCGACCCCACCCGGCGGCCTTTGTAGCGCGCGCCGTGCGCCTGCGCCGCGTCTTCGATGATCTTGAGGTCGTACTTTTTGGCCAGGGCCAGCAGCGGGTCCAGATCCGCGGGATGGCCGTACAGATGCACGGGCAAGATCGCGCGCGTCCGCTCGGTGATGCGCGCTTCCACCTGCGCCACATCCATGGTGTAGTTCTCCGCGCAGATGTCCACAAAAACGATTTTCGCGCCCACCCAGTGAATCGCCTCCGCGGTGGCGGTGAAGGTGAACGGCACGGTGATCACTTCATCGCCGGGACCGACCCCCACCGCGCGCAGGGCCAGCATCAGCGCGTCGGTGCCGTTGGCCACGCCCACCGCGTACCCGGTCTCACAAAAACGGGCGAACGCCTGTTCGAATTCCGCGCAAAAGGGGCCGCGCACAAAGCGGGTCTGGTCCACGACCCGGGAGATCGCGTCGTCGATTTCCTCCTTGATGGTCTCGTACTGTTTGCGCAGGTCTGCCTGCGGAATGGTCATCTGTTTTGGTGTTCCCATCTCAGCTCGCTCAATTGGGGGTTTCGCTGCCGTTCATTTGTTCAAAGCCAACGTCAGGCCGAACTCGGTCCGGTCCACCGGGCCGCGCACGCCGCCGGGCAGCAGCATGTTTTTGGACGACGCGCTGTTGAAATTCAGGTTCAGAAAGAAATTGCGGTACAGCTCGTAACTCACCTCGACGCCGAAGCGGTTGCGGCGTTCGTGGATGCCGTCGAGGGTGTGCACGAACGCGGGGTCGCCCGGGCGAAAGGGCTGATTGATGTCGCCGCCGACGTTGCGGTCCAGGGGGTTGGCCCCGTGGCGGTACGATTCGAAATCCAGCGCCACGGCCAGGCTTTTGGAAAAGCGGTACTGCAGCCGCATGAGCAGGTCGTCCGCGTTGGGCCCGATCCAGTGTCCCAGGCCGGTGGAAAAGTGCGAGTAGGTGTTGATGGCCTTCTCGTGGGTGTAGACAAACGGCCGCGTGCGCGCGTATTCCACGCGTGCGTCGAGATTGGGCACAGAGAGGGCGTCCACCCAGTACGCCCCGGCCAGATACGCGACCTTGTTGCCGAACCACCCGGAGCCGATGCGGGAGGTGAACAGGTCATCGATGAACAGCTCGCCGTAAATCTTGGTGTTGGGGATGAGCAAGAGGTCGAAATCCATCCCCATCGCGGCGTTGTCGTTGTCGCCGAGAAAATGTTCGGCGGAGCGGTAGAAGTTGATGGGATTGGCGTAGGCCAACTCGAAGCGGCGGTTGCCGAAGATGACGGTTTCGTAGAAGCCCAGGTCCAGCCATTTCGCCACATCGATCTCCAGGCGGTGCCCCACGATGTTCTTCTCCGCGGCGCGCCCGTCGCTGCCCTCGATGACCGGAAAGGTTCGCAAAAAGCCCCACAGGTAGGTGAACTTGAGCCGCCAGAAGCGCGACTGCAGCCGGATCTGGTCGTAGGAGGTCGCGTTGTTGGAGAGTCCCAGCGCGCCGTTGAAGCCCGGGCCCCAGTAGTTGTTGCCTTTGCCGATGGTGAGCTGCAGGTGCGGCAGTTTGAACACCACGTACGCGATGGTCTCGTCGTGCCAGATGTGCGTGCCGTAGCCGTTCACGAAACCCAGGCCGGGCAGGGAAATGTCAAACTTGTCCGGGTAGGTGCGCGTGCCCCACTCTTTGGTATCTCGGAAATCGAAGAAAAAGCCGATGGTGTTTCCCAATTGTCCCCACATGGTGAGGCCGTGGGAGCGCTCGTACACCCGCTCGGTGCTGCTCAGGGAATCGGCTTCCGCGGTGACCACCTTCTGCGACAGGATGGGATCGATGAAGACCTTGAAGTCGTCCTTTTGCAGGTTGAACATGTTGCGGTTGTTCTTGTACAGAAAGTGCGGGAAAAGCCGGCCCTTTCTGAGCTTCTCGATGCGGGTCTCGTACGCGTGGCCGTCGGAGCCGGTGAGCTGCAGAAACTCTTCTCTGAACTCGAAGTGCAGGAAATCCAGCTGCCGGCTTTCCACCGCGTTGAGCCGGCCCTGCGCGCGGCCGTTTTTCTCCACCTGTACCAGATAGCGCACCATCTCTTCGCGGCTGAACGGTTTGGTGCTGTTGAGCGCGCCGTGCACCAGACCTTTGGCCTCCATCCGCTCCACAAAGGCGTACGACCAGTGGTTCAGCGGCACAAACACCGACTGCGCCCGGAGGGCAACGGGGAGACAGCAGAGAATGGAAACGAGAAAGATAACCTGAAGGGGTCGCGGCGGGGTGCCGGGCATATCCTTTGTCACCACAATCCTTTCCCTAACCTTTGAATCCTTCAACAGAACTTCTCCATACGCATCGAGCTTATTTTTTTCTGACCCTGGCCCACAGTTGCGCCAGAACTTTTTGTGCTTCCTCCTTGTCTTTTTTCAGCTCAATCAGAATCTGCTTAAGCTTGGCGTATTCCGCCTCGCGTTCCTTGACCCGCTCGCCGTATTCCAGCACGAACGCGGCAAACACGCTGGCGGTGAGCGCCAGGAACATGGCGACCAGCACCAGTAACCGGCGCTTGGGTTTGCTGCGCTTCTCCGGCGGCACCGCGACATCCAGCACCTGAACGGTGGGGGTGTCGCGCGCTTCCTGGATTTTGGCGGTGTAGTACTGCTGGTTGAGGAGTTGCCAGACGGTCTCCTGCACCTTGACTTCCCGCAGCAGTTCTGCAAATTTCAGGCCAACTTCGGGCACGTCGGCAAACGGGATAAAATAGTCCTTTTTCTGCTCGAATGGCACCGAGTTTCCGAACTGCAGGTGTTCGTACTGCTGGCGCAGCTCGTCGAGCTCTTTCTGCAAGCGCAGCACCACGGGATTGTCTTTTTTCATGGTCTGCCGCGCCACCTCCAGCTCCACTTCCTTGGCCATGATGGTGCCCTTGATCTCGCCGGCCTTTTCGATGGCGACCTTGGTCTGCTCTTCCAGGTTGACGGCCTTGTATTTTGATTGAAAATCCGCCAGCGCCCTGGAGGCTTTTTCCAGATTCCTCTGGGTAAGCTTGAGCTGCTCCTCGATGTACAGCCTGGAGCTTTTGGCCTTGGAGAAGCTCTTTTCTTTGTTGACCCGGTCCAGTTGCTCCACGAACGCGTTGGCCACCTGCGCGGCCAGCTCCGGCGTTTCCATCTCCACCGCCACGTTGACGATTCCCTGTTCGTTGGCGAAAATCCGGGCCCGGTTGCTCAGCTTTTCGATGGCCTCTTGCGGGCTGTCCGCGTCCCAGATTTCGTAGAGGTCTTGCGTCTTGCCTTTGTACTGGTACTTGGTAGAGAGCACGCCTTCGGCCACCGTGCGGCTCTTCAGGATTTCCACGAAGATTTCAGACGAGGTGCCGGACACGCCCGGCAGGTCCAGCAGCGAGATGGGTGAGTTGGCCAGCAGCGCGCCCAGTCCCCCCGCCTCGTTGTCCTCCGGCGGCAGAATCGTGGTCACCGCGGTGTACGAGCTGGGCAGAATGAAGCTGATGACGGCCATCAGGAGCCCGGCGACCAGCGCGTTGCGCAGGATCATCCGGCGCCGTTTGATGATCACGTTCAGGTAATCCAGCAAATCGATCTCGTCTGCGGACGGGTCAAAGTTTTGCGAGGACTGATTCATGCCACGCTCGATTTTTCATTGGTTCCACAGCCTTTAAATGAACATCCGACCCGGGGTGAATCAGCGGTTGACGGCCGTATCGATAATGAGGAAGATAGAGGCGAGCTGGGCCATGACGGAGATGGTTTGCAGGGCAATGGGCCAGAATCTCCGGTCCGATTTTCGCGGCACCCAGATGATGTCCCCCGGCTGAAACGACTTCACATCCTCATCGTCCAGCACCTCTCCCGTCACCTTGATCACCTTGGTTTTGCTCAGTTTTGCGTCCCAGGACGCGCCCCCGGCCTTGGCCAGATAGTAGGCCAGGTTTGCTCCGGGCTTGTAGGTCACACCGCCGGGTTTGGCCACGCGGCCGCTCACCGTCACGACCTTCGGGGCCTTGGGCACCACGATGATGTCCCCGTCTTCCAGGATGATGTCCTGACTGCGGTCGTTCTGGTACACCAGCTTTTCGAAATCCACCACGATGCGGTTGATGTCCTGGGTGTTCTGCCGCATCACGAAGTACTGGTACTCCAGGTCGCTCATCTCTTCCCGGCGCATCTCTTTCAGGCGCTCGAATTCCTTGTCGAATTTGGGTCGACTGCTGGGGCGCAACACAAACGCTTCTTTCAAAAACGCGTCATCGGTGAAACCACCGACTTTTTGCAGAATCTCGCTCAGATAGGTGCTGTCCTTGACGATGGCGTACCGGCCCGGAAACATGACTTCGCCCTGCACCTCCACGGTGAGGCCCACCTCCCACTCGGGAATGGCGCGGATGAAGACCTGGTCGTCCTCTTCCAGTACGATATCGCTGTCGCCGTCGGTCCCGTCGCGCAACTTCTCGAGACTGACCTTGACGAAACGGGTGGGTTTGCCCGGGTCGACCTTGGCGATTTCCGCCTCCAGCGTGTAGGCTTTGCGGGTCAGGTTGCCGGCCTTCAAAATCAGGTCGCTCAGGTGCATGTCGTCTTCCAGCCGGTACTGGCCGGGCCGCCGCACCTCGCCGAAGATGGAAACGGTGCGTTTGGTGATCTGCTCCAACTTGGAATAGACCCGGACGTGGTCTTTGTTTTGCAAAACCAGGTCCTGGGCGCTGTCTCCCGCCGCGATTTCGCGGTAGTTCAGGTAGATGAGCCGGCGGTGGCCGTCCGCCTCCAGCCGGCTGACCTCGATCTTGTCCTGATAGGCCAGATCGGTGAACCCACCGGCCAGCTCGATGAGGTCGGAGAGGCGCTCGTCCGCGCCCGGTTTGAGCTCGAAGATCGACTGCCGTTTGACTTCCCCGCGAATGGTGACCTTGCTTTCGGCAAGCGGCACATAGATGCGGTCGCCGGCCTCCAGAAACACGTCGTAATCGTTTTGTCCGCTCATCAAGAATTGGTAGAGGTCCACCGAGGCGTAGAGCTTGCCGTTTCGGATGAGCTGGATGTTCCGGATGGAGCCGCCTTTCGTGGGCCCGCCCGCGATGACCACCGCATCCAGCACCGTGTTCATCGCGCTGAGCACGTATTTTCCGGGCCTGCGCACATCCCCCACCACCGCGACCAGCACGTTCTTGGGCTGCAGCAGCATGATGTCGACGTTGAAGTTGTCGTAGTATCGGCTCAACTCTTTGACCAACACCCGTTTGAACTCGTCCATGGTCAGCCCCCAGACGTCCAGGACGCCTGCGGGCGGCAGCAGAATCTTGCCCTCCACATTGACCACCACATCGATATTTTTCTGCACCGTCCCCAGCAAATAAACGCCGAGCCGGTCGCCGGGGCCGAGCCGGTAGTTGGGAGGCAAAACCAGCACTTCCGACTGGTGATCTGTTCGTTCCTGCGCGTCAGAGAACAGATCGAAGCCGAACACGGACAAGTTGCTCTGGCCCTGACCCGTAATCCCCGAGACCGATGGTGAAGTGCGTGGAGTTGTATCTAACAAGCCCGGAGAAGGTTTGGGCTGGCGTAAGTAAAAATTCGACCTGCCCAGATCGTAGATCCGGTGGTCGAACCCAGAAGTATCCGTAGCCGCATTTCGGCGGTTTTGCGGAAAAATCGGGTTGACGATGAGCAGCAACAGAAGGGTGGAAACGGTCCTGCGCAACATCCTGTTAAAGGCATCCTATCTGACTTGTCTGAGACTGTTCCAAAAAAAGCGTGAGAATTTATAAAATTAATCAGAGACAGTCAATAAATATTTCAAAATTAAAATAATAAGGCCGGAAAACAAGATGCATTTTCCGGCCTTGCTACGAGGGAGGAAGAAACTCTTAACGAACCAGGGTCATCTTCTTGACACGGCGTTCCAGAGAAACGTTCACCAGGAGATTGCCTTTTTGTACTTCACGTTTCACTTCGAGACTGTACATGTAAACACCGCTGGGCATCTGCCGGCCCGCGTCGTTGGTGCCGTCCCACACCACGGTGTGAAAGCCCGCCGGCAGCTTGGCCTTGACCAGCGACTTGACCACCTGTCCCAGCGTGTTGTACACCCTGAGCTCCACACTCCGCTGTTTGTCCAGATAAAACCGGATCTCCGTCTCCGGGTTGAACGGGTTGGGATAGTTCTGGAACAGGGTAAACGACCGTGGCGCGGCCGGGTTGGAATTGTCCCCACCACCCAGGTCTTCTTCCGATGAAAACATATAGGTGATGGTACTCCCCGCGGCGATGCTGTTTGGTGTGTTGGCACGATCCCGGACGCCGCTCACCGTGAGCGTATATTCCACATCCTTTTTGTGTGCGGCCGTCACCAGGTGGACGGTACTCAAATTGCCGTCCAGGATCGCGCCCAGAACCTGGACACCCGGGTCGATGGCGTAGTTGTTCTTGTCTTCTGCCGAGCTCTTCTCCACCGGTTCACTGAAGTTCACGTCGATCTGCGTGGGGCCTTGCACCACCACCGAAACCAGTTCCGGCGGCGTGGTATCGGTTTGCCCCCCGGATTCCACCCGGTAGGTGATGGAGCTGTTTTCCGCGATGGTGTTGGGGGTCGAGGCCAGGTCAGCCACATTGTTCACGGTCAGCGTGTAGGTCAGCCCCGGCTGGTGCTGCGTGGTGGTCAGATGCACCACCGAGTGTTTGGTCTGCCGTTTCGCCTGCAGCACCTGCACCCCGTTGTCGATGCGGTAGTTGTTGTTGTTCTCGGCCGAGCCCTGCTCCACGGCCTCGCTGAAAATGACTTCGAGATGGGAGGCGTCCAGCACCGCCACGCTCACCAACGAAGGCGGCTCGGTGTCCGCGGGAGCCGCGGGCAGGGTGTAGCTGCGCGAGCTGCCGGCGAGAATCTCGTTGCCGTCCAGGTCCTTCACCCCGCTGACCGTGAGGGTGTAGGTCTGGCCCCGAATGTGCGCGCTGGTGACCAGGTGCACCGTGGTCTGGTTCGCGTCCAGCACCGCGCCCAGCACCTGGATGCCGTTGCTGATGCTGTAGTTGGCTTGCGTCTGCGCGGAGGTCACCTCCAGCGGCTCGGAGAAAATGACATCCACCTGGGTCTCGCCCAGCACGTTCACCGCCACCAACTCCGGCCGATTGGCGTTGCTGGCCCCCACCACGATGCTCACTTCATCGGAGAACGCGCTCTCGTTGCCGGAAAAATCGTACGCGGTCACCGCAAAGTAGATGCGCTCACCCGGGAACTTGTCGTCCAGATTGTTGAACGTGAACGATGTTTGATTGCCCACATCCACCAGGCCGTCGTAGACGCCGCCGTCGTGGCGGGACTGCCGACCCAGGTAGATCTTGTATCCGGCGAGGTCCGGCTCGGGATTGGGGTCCCAGCTCACTGTCACGGTACCCGCGTAACCCGTCGAGATCAAGGTCGAAGCCAGAAGCGGAAGAATCGTAAGCCAGATGGGTTTCTTTTTCGTCATCAGATGCATGCAGACCTCTCGTAAGTATCAGAACAACTCGGCGGCGTAGCTTTGGCAAAGGGTGTGCCATGAAAAGCTCGTTCCAACCTAACGTCTGTCTTAACAAGAACCTAACGCCCGCGCTCCGGACATGCCCTCGGCGACGGCTCATACAAAAATTACAGGGAAGTAATTCATTTCTGTAACGGCCAGGCCGCGTGGCCCTCGTTTCCACTGCATAGATTATCCGCCGCGGTACACAAAGCTTCTCCCGTGAATGCAAGGGCTTCAAAAAACTCGACACGCTCTTGGTGTCCGCTCCCTTCGACTCCGCTCAGGGAGCGGGTGGCGGTCTACTCCAGCCCCCGGAGGCTTCGAGCCTCCGGGGGTTCAAGAGGAAAC
>CAYQOI010000089.1:0-1677 GCA_964419085.1 uncultured Cytophagia bacterium
CACGAGTTCATAGTGAGGAATGACGAATGCCGGGAAATCACCGAGAAAATGCCGGGAGACCACCGTAGCCGCCACCGAGGAGACCACGATCGGGCTGAACTGGGAGATGGCAAAATCGCTGAGGATGACTTCCATGGCAAACAGCGCTCCGGCAATGGGTGCGTTGAAGGTGGCGGCAATGCCGGCCGCCGTGCCACAAGCCACCAGCGTGCGCAGACGCGACCCGGTTACCTTCAGCAGTTGCCCGAAAGAGGAGCCGATGGCCGAACCGATCTGCACTATCGGTCCCTCGCGTCCCACCGAGCCGCCGGAACCGATGCAAACGGCGGAGGCGGTGACCTTGGCCACCATCACGCGCGGACGAATGGCCCCGCCGCGCAGCACGATCGATTCCATGACTTCGGGGACGCCGTGTCCTTTGGCTTCGCGGGCAAAATAAAACACGATAGGCCCGACGATCAGTCCGCCGGCTGCGGGTGCCGCCAGTTTGACATACCACGGCAGATGCAATGCGTATTCTAAACTGTAGTGCCACGACCCGAAGAAGATGCCTTGAAAGAAACGAATGGCGAGTCGGAAAAAAATCGCTCCAAACCCTCCGAACAGTCCGATACACACTGCCACCAGCACCATGAAGGTGTGCTCGGTCATACGCAACCGGTACAGTTGTAGGGCAAGAAAATGCTGAAGGGGTTTCAACACTGAAGGGGTGGACGTTTTCCTGGGCATGAGCACCTCAACGAGTAGAGGCAACTGCGGTCAAATCACAGCAACATGTGCGGCTCCGCGTTACCGTTTCACACGCATGCTAAGACCGGACGGACTTTCGGATGATCTTAACCTATGAAAATAGGTTCAGATTGTCAAGCCAAGAGTGGAATGTTCCGGTCTCGCTCAGACGCAAAGCGCTTTCGGCGCTTGCGGGCAATGTGGCGTTGACTCGGTAAGCACAATGGGTGACCCCGCCACTTCATTCTGCAACCTTATGAAAAGTTATGCGTATCTGGAAGTTAATTCCTGAACGAACAGCCCATCCAAAAGCTTCCCGTGAAGTTGTCCCCTTGCTGAAGTGTTGGGAAAAACACACCGGTGGTTGTGGATCAAAATTCGACCAAAAAATGGGTAGAGGATAATCGTATGATAACAAGGCAGCCGCTTGGCGCATTTGTGATGTTTATGATCGTAGCGGGCTTCATAATTCCAGCCTGCGTGTTTGCACAGGATAAAATGTTCAGTGGCCTCTACGCAGGCGTCGAGGTGGGGCGGAATGAAATCATTGGCGGCTCCCGTGTGGATAACGTGGATTTCTTGTCGCAAGATACCCGCGCGGTTGTTGGCTTCCTGGGTGGCTGGCGGCATCAGTTCGGTATGGGACTGGTCGTCGGTGTTGAAGGCAGCCTGGGACTGATGGACGGCACGCTGAATCTCTCCGAGCCCGCCAGCCAACTCGACATCACCTATGAAAACAATCGTCAGACGACCATCGGCCTGACAGGCGGTTTTGCTTTCGGCGCGGATAAACGCTGGTTGCTTTTTGCCTACATTTCAGAGGCCACCCGCAATTTTGACGTTACGATCAATCAGGCAGGTACCACGTTTGCACAGAAAGACGAGCAGGGCATGTTACGGTACGGGATAGGTGTCGAGAAGCGGTTCATCGGCCCTCTGAATCTACGC
>CAYQOI010000089.1:1687-10110 GCA_964419085.1 uncultured Cytophagia bacterium
GGTGTCGGTGGATTAGTGCAACTGTAGCTCGCGCCAAAACCTCGCAAGAATTCGAGATTTTGAGGCCGTGGTGCCATCAGTTGCACATATTTCCGACCATTTTACCGGAAACAACACATCATCCGTATTCAACAGACGTTCTAACCTAACTGACACTCGGAGGAGGTTCACGACGGGTAGACCCGCCGTACAGTGGGAATTCTGGTCACAGAATCCGGAGAAAGGCTCTGATTTTTGTGCCAGGTGTTCGATTGGCAAATCCAGCATATTCCTGAAATGGATTATTGCTTGATGGAAACCGGTGGGGAGGGCGGCATCATGGCGCCGAAAACAGGGACCGTGGCCGAGCAATCTGGCATTTTACATCGACGTTGATGATCTGGAGGCCTACTGCGAGAAAATTCGCCAGGCGGGCGGCAAAGTCGTCGTGGAGGGCATGGAAGTGCCCGGCGTCGGTGCGCTTGCCTTGTTCGAGGACCCCGATGGTCGTGTTTTGGGAATGTGGCTGCAGAACCCACAGAAGTAGTTTGATGGTGCTTCTGCCCGCTGCCAAGCGCAGGTCTGCATTTGCCTGAGATGCCGCATGTGCAGCTTCAAACAATCCACATCATCTTGCCTGGTGGACTATATTTTCTTTTTTGCCAATTTCTTGTGCACTTCATTGACCTGTATCAGCGCCGCCGAGCTGTACCAGGGATGCAATTCCATAACCAGACGACCGGCCTGGATGGCCGGGTCCGTGGCAGTGAGTTCACGGGCCTCTTCCACCGTTGCCACATTGAAAATGTAAATGCCGCGCAGGTCACCGTCATCCAAAAAAGGACCGGCGACCACGAGCTTCCCGGCGTCGGCCAACCTGTTGATGTTGTCGAGATGTGCCCTTTGCAGGCGTTCCGCTTCCTCAGCATTCTGGTCGCGATTCGGACCGGCTTTCAGGAACGCCAGGACATAGCGGTGCATGCCGTACTCATCGGCGCCAAGTTTTGTGGCCAGGGCGGCATCGTACCCGCTTGCCTTCCCGGAAGACCCTTGAGTCCTGTCCGGTTGTTTCGAGCAAGCGACGAAAAAAGACAAGAAAGCGAAAAAGAATACCTTGCGCACAGAAAAATGCTCCTGCAGTTGAGTGTTCGATAAAGTAGAGTTAACTGACTAGTCGGTTAGATACCTACTGATTTTTCGTTTATTTGTTTCAGAGTTTGTGAAAATTGCGTTGTGGGCAAGATGTTGGCGCAAGCAAAAGTTGTATTGAACCTGATTTGTGTCGGCAGTACCCGGTCAACCATCGACTCGTTAGTTTACCCCGAGATGTCTCCTAGACACATTCGATTATGGGTTTCAATGGATTGTGGCCAAAATGGCTTCCATTACGGAATCCTGTCCATTTGCATAGTCGGCAAAAGATAGCTGAACCGGGAAGTCCGGCTTCAAATCGCCAACCCCCCTTCTTCGGAACATAGGCGAAAACCAAAAACATTTCGTCCAGTCCCAGCATCCGTCGGCGTAATCCTCCAGCCCAGACCACACGCGTAAAGAAACTCTGGAATTGGGCAAAATAAAGGAGGTGCCTCCATTGGCCCAAAACCGGAGTCGATCCCCTACGGGTTCGCCGGCAATTAAGACTTTTCCGTGACCAAAATACTTGAACAGGACCGCGGCGGCGATGCCGTATGAAAAGGTCTCAGCCGAAGTAATGACAAAGATCTTCCCTTTGTCAGGCAAAAGCGCAGGCAGCGATTCAGACAATTCCGAGAGCGCTTGGGAACCACCGTTATTGAATCGGAGATCCACAACCGCAAATTTTGGGTGACGGGTTTCCACTTCCTTAATGACCGTTCTCAGGTATTTGGACAGCGACCAGGCCCCAGCATCCTCGCACGTGTTGATTCTGAGGTAAAGGAGATTTTGAGCTCTTAGGAAGTGACGGTCAAAAGGTTTTTGGGGATTACGCAAAAACAAAGGTGGTGTTTCATTGGTCTTGAGGGCGTACCAAGCTACACTATCCTCGCGAACATTGCCATATTTGTACATTTCATAACCGCGTGGCTGCTGTTGCCGTTGCCCTTCAGGAAGCGCCCGAATGCGATATTTGACCCTGCTGCCGTTTCGCAGCGAAAAATCAAGTTCGGCAATGTCCGCACTTGCGGACAGGCCAACCGCTTGAAGTAACTGAGGGGAAGCTATCGTGAGAGGTACGTAGAATCGCGAACGCCGAATCGAACCGCCGAAATAAGGAAGCAATTTCTTGGTGGCAACATCAATGGGCACACCACCAACGGAATCCAGATGAGCTCCAAGGAGGTCTCGGTAGGCTGAGGTTGCCTGTAAGACAAATAGGCCTTCCTTAAACCAGGTGAAACGCACAGGAAGATGGTTGACCCGCGCACTTCTATCTTCCGGAGAAACATTGGTGTGGGCATTATCCGCAATGGCGACGGCACGCGCAACCATCATTTCAAACTTACCCGGATAAAGGGTGGTGTCAATTCTGGACTCAAGGTTGTGAACAAAATCCAAGAAATTCGTTTTTCTTCTTCCTTCTGAAAAACTTTTGTCATACCGGGGTAAGGATTCTAAATAATCCAAATCTTGTAGGTAGGCCTCAACTTTGTCCCCGGGCGGAGGATAATCGGGAGCTGAAACAAAGGGGACAAACCTTAGAATGAACACGGCGAAGAATGCCCCTCCCGCTAAAAGCAGAATGCCTGAAATCAGCAGCCCGCGCTTGACGATTTTCTTTACCAACTGTTTTCTTGGATGCAAATCACCTCGCTTTCTTTCCGCCATTTTGTACCTCTTTTGTTCTCTGTAAGCACGAGACGAGAAAAACACATTTCTTGATTTGACGGCGAGAAAACAATTATGTTGCAAAAGAAGTGACCGTATGCTTTTCTTGGAGAAGGAGAGTTGGACATTCAGTGATTCGGAGGTTCACAATCCCTGGAAAAGTGACCGCTGGGCGGCACGGCGACCGTTGAGGAGGCCCTGACTACATAAAACCCCTCGTCATCTGCACGGGCTGCCAACTTTTTGGTTGCCTCCGGTGTCTCTTAAATATGAAACAATTTCGCCTGTGGGTGCGTACTCGCGATTGGTTTCTCACCGAAAAAGCACACAGTTTACTCTGTATGAGTATGAGCAGAGGGTAGGAATATGAAACGCAAAAGGTGGATATTTGTGTCGCTTGCGGTCGCCGTCGCGCTGGTCGCGGTGATCCTGTTCAAAAGCAACTCCAACGGGAACGAAAAAGACGCGCGGCCCGCGGTCAAGGTGGTGAAGGGCAACATCGTGGACAAAGCGCTGGCGGTGGGCACCATCGAACCGGAAAACGAGATCTCCATCAAGTCGAAGATTTCCGGCGTGGTAAGCCGTATCTTCGCGGAGCCCGGCACCTTTGTGCACGCCGGCGACCCCCTCCTGGAAGTGCGTCCCGACCCGACGCCGTTGGAATTGGCAGAGGCCAAGCGCAACGTGCAGCTCGCGCAGGTGGAGCTGGACAATATGCTCAAGGAAAAGGCGCGCCAGGAGTCCCTTCTCAAAAGCCGGTTGATTTCGGACAAGGACTTCGACGACTTTCTGGCTCGCTTTCAGGAGTCGGAACTGAAAGTGAAGATTGCCAAGGAAAAGCTGGCGCTCATCGAGAGCGGGAAGGTGAACATCGGTGGCAAGAAGATCGAGACCATCATCAAGTCCCCCATTGACGGCTTCGTGCTCAGCAAGAGCGTGGAAGTGGGCGACCCGGTCACGCCGCTCACCTCGTTTCAGGAGGGCACGGTGCTCATGAAGTTGGCCAACATGAAGAACCTGGTGTTCAAAGGCACGGTGGATGAAATCGACGTGGGCAAGCTGCACGAAGGCATGGAAGCGGAGATCAAGATCGGGGCTCTGCCGGACGCGAAGATCACGGGCAAGCTGCGCAAGATTTCCCTGAAGGCGGAGAAAAAGGACAACACAACGGTTTTCCCCATCGAGATTCTCATCGAACTCAGCAACGGCACGACCCTGCGCGCGGGCTACTCCGCCAACGCCAACATCATCATTCAGCGCAAAGACAGCGTGCTGGTGATCCCGGAGCGGGTGGTGACGTTTCGCAACGATTCCGCGTTTGTGAAAGTGGTGCTGCCGGAGGGCGGCAGCGAGGAGCGCTTTATCCAAACCGGCCTGAGCGACGCCATCAATGTCGAGGTCGTGGAGGGCCTGGCCCTGGGCGACGAGGTGCTGGAGAAGCCCATCAAAAAGATTCAGTGAGACGCCGGAACGCCGATGACGCAATTTCTGTCAAATCTGGCCGAGTTTGTTCAAGACCTGCGGGCACAAAAGCTGCGGACCTTTCTCACCATCTTCGGCATCATC
Organism: uncultured Cytophagia bacterium; assembly: GCA_964419085.1. GTDB lineage: Bacteria > Zhuqueibacterota > Zhuqueibacteria > Oceanimicrobiales > Oceanimicrobiaceae > CAYQOI01. Next base: position 6,038 of record CAYQOI010000089.1, read on the forward strand.
TGGGGAACCGTGGCGGTGATCGTCCTCCTGGCTTTCGGGATGGGGTTCAGGCGCCAGGTCTCCGTCAACATGCACGGAATCGGCGAGGGCATCGTCATCATGTTTCCCGGCAAAACCACCAAAGCGTTTCAGGGGTTCGGGAGGGGACGCAATATCCGCTTTGTGGAAGAAGACGCCGAATTGCTCAAGCGGGAAGTCAGGGGCATCCGCGCCATCAGCCCGGAGTACAGCAAGTGGAACTTGCCGGTCCGGGTAGGCAAGAACATCCTCAATCCCAACCTGACCGGTGTTTACCCCATTTACGGCGAGATCCGCAACATCATCTGCGAACCCGGCGGCCGTTTCTTCGACCCACTGGACCTGCGGTACCGGCGCCGCGTGGCAGTAATCGGCGACAAGGTCAAAGCGTATCTTTTCGGCGATTCTGAAGCGGTGGGCAAGTACATCTATATCGGGAATATGCCCTTTGTGGTGGTGGGCGTGATGCAAAAAAAGACCCAGAATTCTTCCTACAACTCCCGTGACGCCGACCGGGTTTTCATCCCGGCCACCACCTTCGCCAGCGTATTTGGCGACCGCTACGTCAACAACATCATCTACCAGCACGCGGACCCGACCCAGGCGAAAAGCGTCAACGAACAGGTGCGGCAGGTGCTGGCCAGGAAGTACAAATTTGATCCGACCGATAAAGACGCGATCTGGTTGTGGGACACCTCGGAATTCGACAAGTTTCTGTTCTATTTTTTCCTGGCATTCAACATTTTTATGGGGGTCATCGGCAGTTTTACCCTGGCGGTGGGCGGGATCGGTGTGGCCAACATCATGTATGTGGTGGTGCAAGAACGGTTCAAAGAGATCGGCATCAAGCGGGCGGTGGGTGCGACACGAACGAATATCCTGTTTCAATTCTTCATGGAGACTTTTTTCATCATCGCGCTGGGCGCCACGGTGGGCTTTCTCATCGCGGTGGGCATCGCGCGGCTGCTCCAGTTCATCCCAATCAAGGAGTTTGTGGGAACACCGCAGATCTCGTGGCAAGTGACGGCGGTGACGGTAGCGATTTTGCTCTTCATCGGGCTGGCGGCCGGCCTCATGCCGGCACGCAAAGCCGCAAACTTAGATATCGTAGAATGCTTGAGAGCATGAGAAAGTGGAAGGTCGGCGATGTGGGCTGAGTTGCTCAAAGAATTCTGGCAGGACCTGAAGGTGCACAAAACTCGGGCCGTGCTCACCATCGTCGCCATCGCCTGGGGCACGGTGACCGTGGTGCTTTTGCTTTCCTTCGGACAGGGGTTGGGCACGCAACTGCAAAACGGTATGTTGAATGCCTACAATCGCATTCTCCTCATCTGGGGAGGGCAAACGGGTCTGGAATATGAAGGCCTGCCCCGAGGCCGGCGTATTCGGCTCACCGAAGAAGACGTCGCCCTGCTGAAAGAGACGATCCCGTTCATCGACCAGATCAGCCCACAGTACCGCAAGAATGTGACCCTGAGCTACGGCAAGGTTTCCACCACCACCGAATGCGAAGGGGTCAATCCCGCGTTTGAAGACATGCGGCGCATGTACCCCATCGAGGGCGGGCGCTTCCTGAACCAGGCGGACATTCTCTACCAGCGCCGGGTACTCTTCCTCGGGGTGGAGATCGCCGGGGAGCTTTTTGGGAGCGCAGACCCCATCGGCCGGACGGTCATGCTGGACGGCATCCCGTTTACGGTGATCGGGGTGATGCAGAAGAAGATCCAGACCAGCATGAACAACGGACCTGACTCCCGGCGAGCGGTGATTCCGTACAACACATTTCGCACCCAGTACGGACGGACGCGGGTCAACTCCATCGTGCTCAATCTCAAAGACCCCAACAAGCAGGAACTGGTCAAGGAAGAAATCTACCGCGTTTTGGGCCGCAAACACAAGTTCCAGCAGCAAGATGAGCGCGCGCTCAGTATCTGGGACACCATCGAGGAAGATAAGATCACCAAAAAAATCAGCCTGGGCATGACGATTTTTCTGGGCTCAGTCGGCTTCTTGACGTTGCTCATCGCAGGTGTGGGCGTGGCGAATATCATGTACATCGTGGTCAAGGAGCGGACGCGGGAGATCGGCATCAAGATGGCCATCGGTGCGCGGCGACGCTACATTCTTGGCCAATTTGTGTTCGAGGCTCTGCTGATCGCCTTCATCGGCGGGGCCATGGGGTTGCTCTTTTCCGCCGCGGTGGTGGCCGGCGTACGTCTGGCACCGGCCGAAAGTGGACCCATGCAGTTTCTGGGACGTCCCATTCTTTCCGACACGATCATGTTCATCACCACAGGTATCCTGACCCTCACCGGACTGCTCTCCGGGGTGTTTCCCGCGCGCAAAGCCGCTTCCCTGGACCCGGTTGAGTCGCTCCGGTACGAGTAGCGCAGCACGGGCTTTTCATCTAAATCTCGGGAGATTTCCCGGTACGCTGCCATCGCGGCGACTGAAGCAGAAACTGGACTTCTCACGCTCTGGCGAAGCGCAACCCACCTCGGTTGCGGTATGTGAGCCAGAAAACGCCGCGGCCAGCCAGGGGTCCGGAAGATTCCCTGGCCAGCCGTTGTGTACCCCGGTCGTTTCGACCCCGGTCAACGACCGCTGTTTTCTCCTCAGTTCCAGGTGGTTTCCAGGACGCCACACGTCCCAAACCGCTCTCCGATGGGAGAACCGGCCGGTGGGGCCAGGGGTGGACTGAGGTTCATTTTTTCCGGTGAACGGAAAAATCGGTCCAACTGCGAGACGGCGAATCGGAGATGTGCTTTCTGCGCCTCGTCTTTGACCGATGCTTCCCGTTTCTCGAGCCAGGCCCGCAACTCTTGCAACTTCAAGTTAGCCAGCGCGCGCACCTGGTTGGCTGCGGCTTTGTCCGCGGCCAGGCCCATCAGGTGATTCAACACAACGGTGTCTACCACCCGGGCGACTTCGGCAAGGTAACCCGAGTCCTTCGGGGCCTTCCAGGTCGCAGCCAACAGCTCGTCGACGACCTCGGCGAAGCCGGGGTAGTGAGCGTCGCGGGCGTGGTACTCCAGTAAACGGGCCGCGCGCGCCGGGTGCAGGAGAAAGCCTACGGTCAGATCGGCCGCGCTCTCCGCCGCGGCCAGGGGATCGAAGGTAACGGCGGTGCGGGTTTTGAAGGTCTCCCTCCCGCGGCTGAAGCCGTAGGCGCGCGGTGGGATGAGACGCAGGATGTTCTCCGGGAGCGCGAGGGCCTCCGGCTTGAGCGTGGCGAGGAGCGCGGCCAGCGCCGCCCGTTGCTGTTCCGGCGGCACCATCTCGGTGACTTTCTGCCCGTCGCCCCGAACCGCGTAGGTGTAGTACAGGCCGCCCACCAACTTGGACGCGGCGTCCACCTGGTAGCGGTGAAAGAAATAGAGCGGCACCAGCACCTCTTCCAGGGTGGCCATGGGCGCGCCCGGCGGAATGTTTGCCTCGGAAAAACGGCTCAGTGCGAGCTGCCGGATGCGCATGATGCGGGAGAGTTCCCGGGCCGCATCGGTGCCGTTATCCCAGAGATGGGCCAGCGGGTGTGCCCCGCCCGGTGGCCGGGCGTCCTGATCCGAGATGAAAAGCAGACCGCTGGCGAGGGTTTGCTTCAAGATCTCTTGCAGCCCGCTTTCCTCATCGGTTCCCGGAGGGAAATCCTGATAGCCGTAGCGGATCGCGGCCTTGTCCCATTCGCCGATGCCGGTGTCGTACGCGTTGGAGAAGTCAAACGAACCGTCCTGCCTGATCTTGATAAGCGGGTGGGGGTAGTCCATCACCGAGGCACGATTCCTCACGCTGGCCGCGAAGTTGTGCGCCAGCCCCAACGTGTGTCCCACTTCGTGCGCGGCGAGCTGGCGCAGCCGCGCCAGCGCCATTTCCTGCATCACCGGCGATGCCGGCTTGCCTTGCTCGTAGGCCGCCACCAGACCCTGGGCGATGAGAAAATCCTGCCGCACGCGAAGCGAGCCCAGGGTCACGTGCCCTTTGATGATCTCGCCGGTGCGCGGATCGATGACGCTGCCGCCGTAAGACCAGCCACGCGTGGCACGGTGCACCCACTGAAT
>CAYQOI010000090.1:0-1024 GCA_964419085.1 uncultured Cytophagia bacterium
ACCAATGCGCGGCTGAAAAAGCTCAAACAGATGGCGGAAACCAACTGACCTGCAATTCATTTGTCGTTTCATTGACTGCCAGGGACCCTTTGTAGAACAAATAATCCGTAATCTTACTCTTAAAGTGGAGGGTGTTAAAATGACACGTAAAGGAAATGTTTTAGCGGTAGCAATGCCTTTGTTACTCCTTCTTGCCTCGTGCTCACAACAGTCAACCGAAGAAAAGCCGAAAATGGCTGTTCAAGAAGCCGCCTGGAACATGAAAACTGAAATGGTGCTTGTGGATAATTGTCCTGTCTCCTGTCCATGCCTTTTTGGTGGGGAGCCCCATCACGGATACTGCCGGTTTGTTGGAGCGGTTCATGTCGTAGAGGGCAGCCACAAAGGGACGTCGCTCAACGGAGTAAATTGGGCACTGCTGGGTGAGTTTACCGGTAAATCGTCTGCGCCCAGATTTGCCTATTCGGCTTACTATATTGACAGCAACGCCACCGAAGCACAGAAAAGCGCCTTGCGTGACATTCTCTCGGGGGCTCCTTTTTCTGCTTTGGGTGATCAACTTGGCATAAAAGAAACCCCGATCACAATCACGAAGCCGGAGGAAGGACAGGGAGATTATTCTCTCGCAATAGGTGACCTTGGACGATTCTCGGTATCATTAGTCTATGGCAATGACCCCGATACCCCGCAGAAGGTTTTGAATCCTGTGTATCCTTTTCCGGCCAAGGAGATCACTGTCGGCTTAACGAGTGGCGCGTTCAACGATCACGGCAAGGATTTGAGTTTGGAGAATACGGGGGCTGAGATCAGCGAGTTCACACTTTCTGGTGGCGGTCAATAATGAACGATCTTGTTTCCGCTTGACCAGAAGGCGCCATAGCCTGGATGGGGCGCCAGGGAAACCAGCGAGCAATTGATGCAGTAGTCCGGGCAGCCGGTCAGAGGTCCGGCCGGAGCAGGGTGAGGGACCCTGCTCCTTAGTCAGCACGCTGGGGAGCGCAGAGTCGTTCCGTCGTCTCAGCTC
>CAYQOI010000090.1:1034-10093 GCA_964419085.1 uncultured Cytophagia bacterium
GTTGTTCGGTTCCCTCGTAGGTCGGCTGTTCATGGGTCCGCTGCGGTCCGCTGCCGCCTTTTGCCCGTGCGCCTTTGTTCTCACTTGCACGGTTAGACCACGACGTTCTCCATGCCACCGGGGAAAGCCCCTGGCGCCGCAACATCGAGGAGGCACTCAGGCCGAGTCCTAGGGATTGTTGAACTTTAACGTCCAGCCAGGCCGGCTCTTGCCGTTTCCCCCGTAGGCATCCACTGTCACTTGCCAACAGCGGTGAGGTGGGACCGCGCGGCACTTTGCGCGTCACGTTTTGCTCACCCCGCAAGCCCTTCGCCGGCTTCTTTCTCCTTGATAGTTTCTACTTTTCTCCTTATCCTCTTGGGGGTCTTTCTGGTCAGGAGCCCTGACCGAAGGGAATCCCCTTTTAAATCTCAACTGAAGATAAGACCTTCTCAAAGACTCCTCCCAGGGAAGCGATGAAATCTTTATTCCGAATCCTGGCTGCCCTTTTTCTCTTGGCAACGCTTGCGGCAACGGGCGCTTATTTTTACATGAATGAAGAGAGAACCGAGCTCAGCGAGGACATTCGAAAAAACTTACCCGGACGTTTTATTGAAACGCCTCTGGGTGTCGTGCATTATGAGATTGCGGGACCCGATACCGGCAAAACGGTGGTGTTGGTGCACGGCTTCTCCGTCCCGGCCTACATCTGGGAACCCACCTTTTCCGCGCTGGCCGATTCCGGTTTTAGCGTGGTGAGTTTTGACCTCTTCGGTCGCGGTTACAGCGACCGCCCGGATACCGAATATACCATCGAATTCTTTTCGCAGCAGCTGGCGGCACTTTTAAAAGCCTTGCATATTGAAGAACCTGTTTATCTGGCAGGCCTTTCGATGGGAGGCCCGATAGTCGCGACGTTTACCAACCGGCATCCCGAGATGGTCGCAAAATTGGTATTGGTGGACCCCATGGTGTTTCCCCCAACCGAAAAAGAGATCTGGCCGCTCCAGGTGCCACTGGTTGGGGAGTATCTCGCCGCGGTTCATTTTATGCCCAGACTAGCCGATTCACAGCAAAACGATTTTTATGATAAGACCAAGGCCAAGAACTGGCGCGCAAAGTTTCAGGACCAGATGCAATATGTGGGATTTCGCCGGGCGATTTTGTCCACGGTGCGCAACTTCATCGGCCTGGATGCGTTGAAGGAATACCGTGAGTTGGGGATGCGGAAGTTGCCCGTTCAACTGTTTTGGGGACGGGAAGACGAGACCTTGCCCATCGCCACCAGCGACACCTTACGCAAGGTCATGCCCCAGGTGCAATTTCATATCATCGACAAAGCCGGGCATATTCCGCAGTATGAGAGACCGGAGGTGTTCAATCCGCTCTTGGTCGCCTTTTTGAGACAGGAAACAGAGTGAGGTCGGCCCATTTGTTTGTCGTTTTTGACCCTTCCGCTTCGCTCAGGACAGACTCTTGCCGCTGCTGATGGCTTTCATGTAGCGGGCATGCCCGAGGCAGAACTGGTTGCCCGCTTTGTGGCAAGCGTCGGCCAACCAGTAGTAGTAGCAGGTGAACTCTGCACCAACAGCAACATCAAGCAGGTATTGCTTCCGATATTGTTTGAAAGTTTCGGAGTGAGTGCGTATCTTTTTAGTGCAGAAATGGTATTCGAATTTTGACCATCATGGTTGCAAACATCTCGCGTTCATAACATCCTTAATACCATGTGGAGGTCCAGATAACCAAGGCGATCAATACCTCGCCTCAATTGGCCACGTGCGCAAATTGCGGGAGCCCCCTTTCCGGGCGCTTCTGTAGCCACTGTGGCCAAGATGCTGTCGAGCCGGTCGTACCTGTCCGGGGGTTCCTGGCGCGAACTTTTAGCGAGATCGTCGGGCTTGATTGGCGCTACCCTCGAACGCTGAGAACCCTTCTCCATCCAGGCCGCCTGACCACACGCTACCTCGCGGGCCACCGGGTACCGTACGTGCCGCCGTTACGGCTTGCTCTTAGCGCCAGTCTGCTGTTGCTGCTTGCGCTCGCGTTGGGAGCGCCGTCCTCGGATGCAATCACTGTGTCGTCAAGCATCATTGAGGATCTCGGATTTGTTGCGCGCAAGCACGCTACGGGGTTCGCCCTTGCACAGCTTCTGGTCCTTCCCGCTTTTGCGCTCGTTCTAAAATGGACCTTTGTGGGCTCGCGCCAGCTTTACCTCAGCCACCTCACGTTCGCGCTCCACTTTCATGCGGTCATGGCGTTTGGCTTGCTCGGGGGGATACTCACCGGGCTTGTCTTGAGCGCTGAATCCGCGGCTGTGGTTACGTTTGCCGTGTTCGTGCTCCTCCTGGGTCCCTATCTGGCATTGGCATTGCGGCGGACCTACAATGTATCATGGTTGCTCTTGTTGCCGACATGGTTTTTCTCCGCAGTCGGGTACGCACTTCTAATCGGGTTTGCGTTCGCTGTTGTGGTCGCAGTGACTGCCGCTATAAGTGCGGCATAACCCTGCACTCAAACCAACCAAAAACACGCGGTTTTCTGTTATGTGGATATCTCCGTTTCGGTTTCCTACAACCCCGGTCGCATCTAACAACCGGAATGAAACTCCGACACTGGTACTCGATCTCATGCAAGTGCTTGGTGCCGTCTCAGTGATTGTTTATGCCATCGCCATAGGTTGTGGATCTGTGGATACTAGCGCCGATTCTGGAGCCGGTGTTTCGAAAGCGGGCCGAATAGCATACGTGAGCCGACAAGATTCCGTCAACCATATCTATGTTATGGATGTGGACACCGCGGGAGTGGGTTTCAACGCAGTAAAGCTCACCAAGGACGCGGAACCTGAAAACTATCCTTCCTGGTCTCCTGATGGTCAACGGCTGGTCTATGAGCGGGATTTGAATGGCTCCGCAATCTATTTGATAAATGCTGACGGTACGGGCCAGAAGCGTCTTTCCCCAACTCCTGGATTTGATATCAATCCGAGTTGGTCCCCGGATGGAACCAGGATAATATATGCCAGGATTGTTGAGCTACCGCAGCCGGGCATGATACCGAAGACAGAAATTCGCATCATGAATGTCGATGGTACCGATGACCACGCCATTTTTGGCGGCACCTGTTTCAATGCTGAGCCGAGATGGTCTGTCAACGACCAGGTGGTGTTCTTCAGCAATATGACTGGCGAGACGTTAAATATCTATACCATCAACATCGATGGCACCCATCTCCGGCAGCTCACCACCGAAGGGAATAATGGTGATCCCGTGTGGTCTCCAGATGGAACCCGCATCACGTTCGGCTCCGACCGGGAGGGTGGAAACCGGCTGAATATTTTCGTGATGAATGCGGATGGCAGCGAACAAACCCAGCTCACCCATTTCGATGTACCGATTGAAGTGGGCGATACCAATTGGTCCAGCGACGGAGAGAAGATCGCCTTCCAGTACGGCATCGATGGAAAAAAGCAGTCCGATCCCAACGCCCATGCTGAAGTGTGGACCATGTATTCGGACGGCAGCGCCGCGACCAGCACCGGAATGCCCTGTAGCAATGTCGGATGTGCACCACGGTGGCAGCCGGAGTAGTCCTCAGCGTTCTCCCCGGCCATGTCCTACCCTGATTTCTCTTTTTCGGCGTACAGTCTACAGTCTAACAAAAGAGACCGCCGTGCATATTTACAATCAGGTTCAGTTTCACAGGTACTTCTTGCACGTCGTGGTGGTCCTGTCCAAAGCCGGAAAAACAAGGTCCAACGATTCAGCAGCTACTTGTTGAGGCAATCCGCTCCGCCGTAACTCACGACAATCTCCTTGACTTTTTCCCGAGATTTCTTAAATTTGAACCCAATTCGGCACCGGGCGATTAGCTCAGTTGGTTTAGAGCACCTGCCTTACAAGCAGGGGGTCACTGGTTCGAGTCCAGTATCGCCCACGTTCTCGCCACCCAGACGACCCTTTCCGTTCTCATTTTATCCCGTTGCGGCTTTTGAAAAGATTCGGCGGCATTTTTTCTTGTAAGTTGGAATATTCTTGTGTATATTGATGTTTTCTAATGGCATAGCTGACGTACCACGTCGGCTTGTCGAGGAGAATTCTCGGAGCACAATTGCATGAAAAATAAAAGGATCGCCATCATCGGCGCGGGTCCCGTCGGCTTGGAAGCGGCACTTTACGCGGTGGAACTGGGATACCCGGTGGACCTCTTCGAAAAAGGAGAAGTGGGGGAGAACATCCTCAAATGGGGCCATGTGACCCTCTTTTCCCCCTGGGAAATGAACCATTCCGCCCTGGGCCCGAGCCTTTTGAGAAAACACCTCCCGAGCTGGGAAGAACCCGATCCCGGTGCTTACCTCACCGGCGCAGCCTACGTGGCGCGTTACCTGCGGCCGCTGAGTACGCTGCCGCAGTTGGCCGGCCGCATCCACACCGGTGTGCGCGTGCAAAGCATCGGGCGGGAGCGTATTCTCAAGGGCGAGCTCATCGGCGACGCGCACCGCGCGGCCCATCCCTTCCGCTTGCTGACCACCCATGCCGATGGCCGCGAGCGCATCTACCATGCGGATGTGGTCATCGATGCCACCGGCGTCTACGACACGCCCAACTGGTTGGGAGACGGCGGAATCCCGGCCGTCGGGGAACGGACCAATCGACGCCATATCGACTACCACCTGCGCGACGTGACCGGCCGCGACCGGGGGCGCTTCGCCGGTAAACGCACGCTGTTGGTGGGCGCCGGCTACTCGGCCGCCACAACCGTGTGTGACTTTCAGAGTCTCATCCAAGAAGAGCCGGAGACCGCGCTTCTCTGGGTCATCCGCGACAACCGCGCGCAGCCCATCCCGGTCATCGAACACGATTCGCTGCCCAACCGCGCAGCGCTGACACGCCGCGCGAACGCCATCGCGGAAAACGGCTCGGAAAACATCGAATTCTGGAATAACACTACCGTGCAGGAGGTTCAGTACTTTGACAATGAGCAGCGATTTCGTGTGACCTTGAAAAGAAATGAGACAACGCAACAGATCGAAGTGGATCGCATCCTGGCAAATGTGGGCTACGGCCCTGACAACTCGCTCTACCGGGAACTGCAGGTGCACGAGTGTTTCGCGTCGCGCGGGCCGATGAAGTTGGCCGCCGCGCTGCTGGGGAGCGGCTCCTCCGGCGACTGCCTCACGCAGCAGAGCATGGGTGCAGAAACGCTGCGAAATCCCGAACCGGATTTCTTCATCATCGGGAACAAAAGCTACGGCCGCAACCCGAGTTTCCTCATCCGCATCGGCCTGCGTCAGATCGTCGAGGTGTTTTCACTGCTCACTGGAGAGTCGGAGCTCGACCTCTATGCGAGCGCGACCACCGAAAACCAGGGAGTGGCTGCGTGAGTCTGGACAACCTGAAAGTGCATGATCCCGTGGTTGCTACCGGCGCAAACCACATCGAACCGGACGTGGAGAGACCCGCGGATGAGATTCCGCTGGCGCCGCTCCACAGCCTGGACGCGCTGTGGTTTCAGGTGGGCGGAACCATCTGTAACCTCTGGTGCACGCACTGCTTCATCAGTTGCAGTCCCCGCAACCACAAATTCGGGTTCATGAGCAGAGAGACGGTCCGCAAGTATCTGAAGGAATCGCAAGAGCTTGGAGTCAAGGAGTACTACTTCACCGGCGGCGAGCCGTTCATGAACAAGGACCTGTTGGGCATTCTCGAGGATACGTTGGCCATCGGCCCGGCGACGGTTTTGACCAACGGCATTCTCATCAACGCGCGGGTAGCGGAACGGTTACGCGCCATCGCAGAGGCTTCCCTCTACTCCCTGGAAATCCGGGTGAGCATCGACGGGTTCACCGCGGAGGAAAACGACCGCATCCGGGGCAAAGGCAGCTTCGACAAGGCCATGGCCGGAGTGAAGCATCTTGTGCAGAGCGGCTTTTTGCCCATCATCACCGCGGCACAGACCTGGGAAGACGCGGAAAGCGAGCGAGTGTTTCGTGGATTCCGCCGGACGCTGCGGCGACTCGGCTACACACGTCCCCGCATCAAGATCATCCCGCCGCTGCGCATCGGGCGAGAAAAGGTGCGCAGCCGCGGCTACGACCGATATGAATACATCACCAGAGAGATGATGGCAGACTACGACGACAATCTGCTGCAGTGCACGCATGGACGCATGGTCACGGACAAAGGGGTGTACGTTTGCCCCATCCTCATCGACTACCCGGATGCAAGGATTGCGGAAACGCTCTCGGAGTCCTTTCTCTCGTACCCGTTGAAACATCAGGCATGTTACACATGTTACATCTCTGGAGCAATTTGCCACAATTTCTCGACGACAAACAGCAACAATTAAGCATGTGAGGTTGACGCAAAATGAACATAGTGGAAGAAAAACGCAACGGAACAAGAAGGAAGATCAGCGTGGAAAAGGCGGTTCGCGAGCGTTATGCAAAGGGCGCGCAGGCGCAGGAACCCGCGCTCTGCTGTGCACCGCCGGACTACGACAAAAAATATCTCGAGGTCATCCCAAAGGAGATCATCGAGCGAGATTACGGCTGCGGTGATCCTTCCAAATATGTCAAAAAAGGGGAGACCGTGCTGGACCTCGGCAGCGGAACCGGAAAGATCTGTTACATCGTGTCGCAGATGGTGGGCCCGGAGGGAAGGGTCATCGGCGTCGACATGAACGACGAGATGCTGGCGCTGGCGCGTCGCTATCAAAAGGAAATCGGCGACAAAATCGGATACCACAACGTGGAGTTTCGCCGGGGTCGCATCCAGGACCTGAAACTGGACCTGGACAAAGCGGACGTGTATCTGCGGGAAAATCCCATCAAGAACGCGTCGGACCTGCTGCGCTACGAGGAATTCGTGCAAGAACAGAAGGCGAACTACCCGCTGATTCCCGACAACTCGGTGGACCTGGTGGTCTCCAACTGCGTGCTCAACCTCGTCAGCGACGAAGAGAAAAAGCAGCTCTTCGCGGAAATCTACCGTGTGCTGAAAAAAGGGGGCCGCGTCGCGATTTCCGACATCGTCTCCGATGAAGACGTGCCCGAGCACCTCAAAAATGACCCGGAGTTGTGGAGCGGCTGCATCTCCGGCGCGCTGCGTGAAGATGCGTTTCTCAACGCGTTCGCGCAAGTGGGATTCTACGGCATCGAGATCGCCAAACGGGATGACAAGCCGTGGCAGGTGGTGGAAGGAATCGAATTCCGCGCGTTGACCGTGACCGCGTACAAAGGCAAAGAAGGACCGTGCCTGGAACGCAATCAGGCGGTGATCTACCGCGGGCCGTGGAAAGCCGTCATCGACGATGATGGCCACACCCTGTACCGCGGGGAACGCATGGCGGTGTGCGACAAAACGTTTCGCATCTACTCGCAGGAACCGTACGCGCAGGACATCATCCCGGTGCCGCCGCACGAAGAAATTCCGCTGGAAGAGGCCAAACCGTTCGCCTGCACCAAAACCGCCCGGCGTCACCCGAGGGAGACCAAGGGCATGGAGTACAACGAAACGCACCTCAGCGAGGGACCTTACTGCGACTGCGGGCCGGACGGCTGCTAGACTCCAAAAACACCCTGTTCCATGAGAGAGCGCATCGACGCCGGCAAGATCGCGGTTTTCGGCGGCGTCTACAATAACTACCTGGCGCTGGAGGCGTTGGTCCGCGACGCGAGGCAGCGGGGCGCTGAAAAGCTCTACTGTCTGGGGGATCTCGGCGCGTTCGGTCCCAATCCGGACAAGGTCTTCCCCATTCTGCTGGAAAACGACATCGCGGTGGTGCAGGGAAACTACGACCACTCCATCGGCAACGACTTGTCCGACTGCCAGTGCGGTTACACCGACCCCCGGGACAACTACTTTGCGCAGTTGAGCTACGACTACACGTACCGCAAGACCAGTCCGGAGTTCAAGAAATGGCAAAGGCGGCTCCCCCCGGAAATCCGCCTCCATTTCGGCGGCAAACGGCTGCTGCTGTGCCACGGCTCGCCCCGCCAGACCAACGAGTTTCTGTGGGAGTCCACCACCCCCACGCATTTCCTGGAAAAGCTCTTCCGGGACTACGAAGCCGACGCGATTCTCACCACGCACACGGGAATTCACTGGCAGCGCGTGGTTGGGGAAGACAAGCTCTTTGCAAACGTGGGGGTGATCGGCCGGCCGGAGAATGACGGCAAGACGAATGTCTGGTACGCGCTGCTTTCGGCCAACGGCGGCCTGGAAATCGAGTTTGTGCCGCTGGAGTACGATTACCGGCGTCTGGCTGCGGAAATGGCGGAGGAGGAACTACCTGAGGAGTTTATCGAAACCGTTCTCACCGGCTGGTGGACCACCTGCCTGGAGATTTTGCCTGCCAAAGAGCGCTCGCGGGGAAAATTCTAATCCCGCGGCCGCGCGTCATTCGATCCTTTCCCGCAGATACGCCACCAAGGCGTCGATGCCGACGCGCTCCTGCTGCATGGAATCGCGTTCCCGCACCGTTACGGTGTCGTCCTCCAGGGTCTGGGAATCCACCGTGATGCAGAACGGGGTCCCGGCCTCATCCTGGCGGCGGTAACGCCGTCCCACTGCGCCGCCTTCGTCGTAAAACACCATCATGTGCTTCTTCAAATCCGCGGCGATCTTGCGCGCGATCTCGGGCATGCCATCCCGCTTGACCAGCGGGAACACGCCGACTTTGATGGGCGCGATTTTCGGCGACAGATGGAGCACGACGCGGGTGTCTCCGTTGAGATCCTCCTCGTCGTACGCGTCCACCAGGCAGGTGAGCAGCGTGCGGTCGCAACCCGCTGACGTTTCGATGATGTAGGGAAGGTAGCGCTCGCGGGTAGAATCGTCGAAGTACTGCAAGTCCTTGCCCGAGTATTCCTGGTGCCGGCGCAAGTCGAAATCGGTGCGATTGTGCACGCCTTCCAATTCCTTCCACCCGAACGGGAACTGGTACTCGATGTCGAACGCGGCCGCGGCGTAGTGAGCCAATTCATCTTTGCCGTGCTGGTGGAAGCGCAGATTCTCTTGCCGGATCCCCAATTCGCCGTACCATTTGATGCGCTGCTCTTTCCAGTACTCGAACCATTC
>CAYQOI010000091.1:0-9498 GCA_964419085.1 uncultured Cytophagia bacterium
AGACTGCGCTTCACGATCATCACGGTTTTGGCCTGGTCCACATTCAAAATGGGCATGCCGTACAGCGCGCTGTCTTTCTTGTAGCGCGCCACCGGATTGATCACGTCGTTGGCGCCGATCACCAGAACCACATCGGTGTTCTGGAAGTCGTCGTTGATCGCGTCCATTTCGAAAAGGAGGTCGTAAGGCACGTTGGCTTCCGCCAGCAGCACATTCATGTGTCCCGGCATCCGACCCGCCACCGGATGGATCGCGTAGCGCACCTGAATGCCTTTGTCCATAAGCATCTGCGCCATCTCGTGCAATACATGCTGCGCTTGTGCCACCGCCAGCCCGTACCCGGGAACGATGATCACCGACTGCGCGTTCTCCAGCATCATCACGGCATCTTCGGCGGTGTAGCGGGTCACCTGCTTCTTTTCGCCCGTGGCGACCGCGGTGCCGCCATCCGAACCCACCGCGCCGAACAGCACATTTCCCAGCGAGCGATTCATCGCGACACACATGATGTTCGTGAGAATCAACCCGGAGGCCCCCACGAGGGCGCCGCTGATGATGAGCACGTTGTTGGAAATCACAAATCCGGTGGCCGCGGCCGCCATGCCAGAGTAGGAGTTCAGCAGCGAAATGACCACCGGCATGTCCGCACCGCCGATGGGGATGACCGACGTCACGCCAAGAACCGCGGACAATCCCAGGATGATCATCAGCACGACCCAGTTGGCGGGATTGAGGGTAAAAAATGCGCCTAACGCGATGACTGCCACAATGATCAAAATGTTGGTGGCGTGCTGCCCGGAAAATGTGATGGGCGCGCCTTTCATGATCCCCTGCAGCTTGGCAAAGGCCACGACGCTCCCTGTAAAGGTCACCGTACCGATGAGAATACTCAGCGCGATGGTCGCCAGCACGTTGATATGTGGGTCGCCCGACATCTGAAAATATTCAGACGTCGCAACCAGGGTCGACGCGCCGCCGCCGAAGCCGTTGAACAACGCTACCATTTGCGGCATCTGGGTCATCTGCACTTTCTTGGCGGCCACCGCGCCGATCAGGGAGCCGATGATCAGGCCCACGATGATATAGGTGTAGTCCAGAATGTGTTTGTCCAGCAAGGTGACGACGATGGCCAGCAACATCCCCAGCATCGCCAACTGATTGCCGCGCCGCGCGGTTTTAGGCGAACCG
Organism: uncultured Cytophagia bacterium; assembly: GCA_964419085.1. Classification (GTDB taxonomy): domain Bacteria; phylum Zhuqueibacterota; class Zhuqueibacteria; order Oceanimicrobiales; family Oceanimicrobiaceae; genus CAYQOI01. Next base: position 1,189 of record CAYQOI010000091.1, read on the forward strand.
AGCTCCTTTAATCCAAAGATGAAGAGAACCGCCGAGAGCAGATAGGTCAGGTTTGTAATTGTTGGCATAATTCGTTCCCTCTCCCTATTTCTTGTCCTTGTCTTTCTTGAACATTTCCAGCATCCGGTCGGTAACCATGAAGCCTCCGACCACGTTGATGGTCGCGAAAATCACCGCCACCAGCCCCAGAAATGTCGCCAGCTTGGTGTGGCCGCTTCCGGTGCTCACGATGGCCCCGACGATGGTGATGCCGGAGATCGCGTTGGAACCCGACATCAGAGGCGTATGCAGGAGGGGAGGGACTTTGGTGATGACCTCAAAGCCCACAAAAATGGCAAGAACGAAAACATAGATAGAGAACAAGATCGTTTCGGACATCTGTTTTTTTCTCCTCTTAAAAGTTTTGTTTTACCATTGGATGCACAATCTCACCGTTGTGCGTGATACAGGTTCCTTTGGTGATCTCCTCGTCAAAATCCAGCTTGCCTTCCGGCCCTTGAAACACATGATTGAAAAAGGTGGTGACATTCTTGGAGTGCATCTGGCTGGCATGAATGGGGAGCGTCCTGGCCAGATTGACCACCCCGTAAATCGTGATTCCTTTGTGTTCCACCACCTGGTTCGGCTTGGAAAGTTCGCAGTTTCCACCTTCCGCCACCGCCAGGTCCACCACCACCGACCCGGGCTTCATGCTTTCCAACATCTTTTTTGTGACCAGCAAAGGAGAGGTTTTGCCGAAGATCTGTGCGGTGGTGATCAGCGCGTCCACTTTGGGTAACTGTGCGCCGATGACGTCGCGTTCCCGGTTGAGAAAGTCTTCGGATTGTTCTTTGGCGTAGCCGCCCGCGGTCTCTACATCTTCGGGCACTTCCATTTCGATGAATTGTGCCCCCAGGCTCTCCACCTGCTCTCTGACCACCGGCCGGGGGTCGAACGCGGAGACTTTTGCGCCCAGGCGTTTGGCCGTGGCGATGGCCTGCAATCCGGCAACGCCCGCGCCGAGAATCAAGACCGTGGCCGGCGGAATGGTGCCGGCGGCGGTCATCAAAAGGGGAAAGAACTTAGCCAGGTGGTCTGCGGCGATGAGAACGGCTTTGTAGCCCGCGACGGTGGACATGGAACTCATGACATCCATGCTTTGCGCCTTGGTGATACGCGGCAGGTACTCCATGGCGAAGCTGGTGACGCGCTTTTTCAAAAGCGTGGGCATCACTTCTTTGTGCACCCGTGGCGGCAGCGAGCTGATCAAAGCTGCGCCTTCCTTCATCATGTCCAGCTCGTGTTTGCCGAGCTTGGTGTTGCGCTGGGGCGCCTGGAATTTGATCACCACGTCCGCTTCGCCGTACAGCTTCTCCACATCTTTGACGAGCTTGGCGCCGGCTTTTTCGTATTCCGCGTCCGGAAAAAACGCCTTGGCTCCCGCACCGCTCTCCACGAAGACTTCATGCTCGTTCTTGGTCAATTGCGGGACCATCGCTGGAATGACCGCGACGCGAGTCTCATCCTTTTCGATTTCCTTTGGAATGCCTATTTTCAATTTAAGCCTCCATCTGCTAACCAATTAACCGATTTTGCAAGTTGGCTCTTGCTTACACATAGTGCCAGCCCGGGCAAATTTAAACGACATCTTTCTTCAAAATTGATGCCAAAGCCCACCTGGCTGCACCCGGCATAAAGCGAGGGTGTTTGAAATTGTTTTTACAGTATTTATCCGGACTTTCGTTTGCATGGAAAACGAAAAGCCCTTTTCTTGCTTCTCATTTTTGCGAAAACCAGGCGTTCGCTTTCCATTTTTTGAGAAAAGCCCGAAAAAGAACGTTCAATATAACCAAATCATCAGAAAAACTCAATAGGGGCAGAGAAGTTATTTTTTAAATTTTTGGCAAAAGGCGCTCCAGGCTGTTTTGCACGGCGCCGCAGGTCATCCCTGAATCTCGACGATGAGGCCGATCTCTCGCAACACCCCCGCGACCCGGTGGCATTCCGCAAATTCGCCGTTGAATGCCACCGCCTTGCCTTTGAAGTGCGCCTCCATGGTGATGCGCGTGGCCTCCAGCAGCGAACAGCCGGTGGCCTTCTGCAGTTGCAGGATCACTTCGTCGAATGTGTGGATGTCGTCGTTGTAAAGGATGACTTTCCAGGGGCGGGTGACCCGGGGTTTTGCGGCCCCCGTCTTTTTTTTCGACGGTGTGGTCTCGACCTCACTCATGTTTCTGTAGCAGCGCGTCCAAGATCACCTTGTTCGCTTTGGGAAAAGCGTACCGCTTCAACCCGTCCAACGGCACCCACTTCCAGTCGATGGCCTGCTTGGGCTGTGGTTCTCCGCCGAGGTAACGACAGTGAAAGGAGTGCAGCGTCACCTTGAAGTGGGTGTAGGTGTGCGGAACGGTGAGAAAGGGCTCTTCCACCTTGACCTCGATGGCCAATTCTTCCCGCACTTCTCGCTCCAGGCATTCCACCAGCGTTTCGCCGGGTTCCTGTTTGCCGCCGGGGAATTCCCACAGGCCACCCAGAAGCCCCTTTTTGGGCCGCCGGTCGATCAACACCTCGTGCTCCTTCCAAATGATCCCGATGGCGACATCGTAGTGGGGCAACGCCTTTTTGGGCGCCTTTGCGGGAAGCAGAGACGGGTCGGGCATGGTTTGATAGGCCTGGCAAAAGAAGGGGATGGGACACCGGTCGCACGCGGGACGCCTCGGCGTGCAGACGAGCGCGCCCAGCTCCATCATCGCCTGATTGAAATCGCTGGCCTGTCCGTGAGGAAGCAAGGATCTGGCCGCGCTGACGAATCTCCGCATCGCGCCTTTACTTGCGGGGAGCTCTTCGATTTTCAGCACGCGTGATAGGACCCGCAGTACGTTTCCGTCGACCACGGGATAGTCCTCGTTGAATGCGATGCTCGCCACCGCGGCCGCCGTGTACGGCCCGATGCCCGGGATTTTCAGCAAGTCGTCGTGATGATTCGGCAGCACGCCCCGGTGCTGCTTGACGATGACGCGCGCGGCATCGAGCAGGTTGCGGGCGCGGGCGTAGTAGCCCATTCCTTCCCAGACCTTCAGGACTTTTGATAGCGAAGCCGAGGCCAGCGACTGCACGTCGGGAAAAGTCGCGATGAATTTCTCGTAGTACGGCACCACCGCGTCCACCTGGGTTTGCTGCAGCATGACCTCCGCGACCCAGATTTTGTACGGGTCGGCGGTGCGCCGCCACGGCAGATCACGGCGGTTGCGCTTGTACCATTTGATGAGCTTCTCGCCAAAGGTGGCTTTAAATTTTTCTTCTAATTTCATCCTCTGCTTGAAATCTTGCCAAAGATTTTGTATATTGCGCCACTCATATGAAACATGCCGAGTCGAGGTCCATATATGAAGCAGTACTATTTTACCGAAAAGGGCTACGAGAAGCTCAAAGAAGAAATCGACAAGTTAGAGAAGTACATCAAGGGTGACATCGCCAAAGAGATCGCCACAGCTCGCGAGCACGGCGACCTGCGCGAAAATGCCGAGTACGAAGCTGCAAAAAACAAACAGGCAAACTATATGGCCAAACTCGGTCAATTGCAAGAGCGCTTCATGCATGCCCGGATCATCCGCAAAGAGGAGCTTCCGCCCGACATCGTCACCCTGGGTAAACGCGTTACGATTCGAGACCTGACGACCCAGGAAGAAGATGTCTACACCATCCTGGGAGAGGGCGAGTCCGATATCGATAACGGCGTTATCAGCTATCTGTCCCCCATCGCAAAAGCATTGATCAACCACAAGAAAGGCGAAGTCGTCGAGGTACAGCTTCCGCGGGGAACGCGCAAGTACGAAATTCTCGATATCGCGTTTTTCGAGGAATAGAGCTGCGATTTGACTTACGCGTGCCTCAAAATCCCCGCTCTCGTTTTCTTCGCTCCAAATTCGAGGTGATTTTCTCCGCGGCACGAAACATCGCCGCCTTTAACAGTGGATCCGGCTCCGCTTCGGCACGTTCTTGCAGATACTTCCGTGCCCCTTCTTTGCCGAAACAACCTAATATATGAATTCCTTCCCACTTGTCAAATCGTTTTTCACGCTGGGTGAGCAAAATGAGTGCACGGTCCGAATATTCCTTGAAGGAATCCAGATAGTCTTTTCTGAGCTTAAGGGCCTTTTTCAGCAGCATGCTCCTGGTCACCGGTCCGTCGCTGAGCGCAACCAACCTTTCCAACAACCCGACCATCTGCGTGCTGAGCCGTTTCTGGCAGAGTTTTTCGAGCTGCCGGGTCAACCAGATTTCGGAAGTTGGGTGCTTGATTTCCTGCCCCGCGGCCGGTAGCAGGAGCATCTGCTCATAGAAAGAGGCGGCGGCCGGCTTTCCGCGGCCTCGCTTGCGCTTGCCCTTTTTTCTGCGGAAGAACTTGATCATCGTTAAGCCAAACGGTTTTATCTCACGTTTCCAAACTCTTGCCGGATTCGGTCGCGTCTCGGCGCGCGTCGTCACAGACAAAAGGCCAGCCGCCGCTCCAGGGTGACGGTGGGCGGAACGATACGCGCTCGGTAGACCAGGATCTCGACGCCTGCGGTGGCCGCGGCCTTGAGTGTCTCAGCGTAAACCGGGTCGATCTCCGCCGCGGGTCGAAACGTGCGGCAATCCTCCCGGTGTACCAGGAAAAACATCACCCCGCGATGGCCGTCCCGCACCACCTGCATCAGCTCCTCCAGATGTCTGGCGCCGCGTTTGGTGACGGCATCAGGAAACAGGGCCACCTGATTCTCAGCAAGCGTCACGTTCTTTACCTCGACATAGCACTTTTTCTCGCCATCTTCCAGCAAAAGATCGAAGCGCGTGTGATCGCCCCAGCGCACTTCCTTGCGCACGCGCGCGTACCCGGCCAGTTCTTTTACCCCTCCTTGGGTCAGGGCTTCGTACACCAGCCGGTTGGGGTTGAGCGTGTTGATGCCCACCCAGATGTTTCCCGCCCGCACCAGTTCCCACGTGTACCGGCACCGTCTCTTGGGGTTGGTGCTTGCTGAGAGCAGAACATCTGCGCCCTGCTGCAGCAGCCCCATCATGCTGCCGGAATTCGGGCAGTGCACCGTCACGGTTTCGCCGGTGGAAAGCGTCACGTCGGCCAGGAAACGCTGGTAGCGACGGATCAATTTTCCCGGAATCAACGGATGAGGTAGATTCAATTCCGCGGTTCTTCTTTGCTTTGATCGTGAATGCGCTGGTAGAATCTCAGGGCGTTCAAGTCCCGGAACCCTTCGATGTGGTATTTCAAAAACGCGTCCAGAAAGTGGTCTACCTGCTGTTGCGCCACGGGCGAAGGGAGCAGGCCATCGATCTCTTGCGCCGAGGCGGTCTGCTGGCACGTGCGCAGCGCGTGTAAGGCTTCCAAGGAGAGGGGGATGCCGGATACGCCCTGCTTCCCGCAGTTGCCGCACACGACCCCGCCGCGCACGATGTCGAAGCGCACGTTTTCTCGCGCCGGTCCGCCGCACCGCAAGCAGGTGGACAGCTCCGGTCGAAAACCCTTGAGATCGAACAGGCGGACCTGGAAGTAGCGCAGGAAATTGACCGGATCGCGGCGGCACCCCTCGATGCCGCGCAGGGTGTGCAGCAGGAGCCGGAACAGCAGGGGATTGCCTTCTTCGGCTACTTCCAATCTGAGGACCAGCTCGCAAATGGCCAGCCCGATGGAGGTTTTGTCGAGATCGCGCCTGATGCCGGGGAAGGTCGCGAGGATCTCAGCCTGACTCAGGATTTGCAGCTCCCGCGTTTCTTTGTAGTAAAACAGAAGCGAGATGTGGTTGAGCGGCTCCAGCGTGCCCCCGAATCGGCTTCTGGCGCTGCGCGCGCCTTTTGCCACCAGCGACATTTTCCCGAACGCGCGGGTGTACAGGACGAGGATCTTGCTGGTCTCGCCCTGACGCCTGCTTTTCAGCACGACCGCTTCGGTTTTTTGCAGCGACATGGTTCAAAAATAGCGCAGCGTGATGGTGATCAATCCGAGATAGATCAGCAAGCCGACCACATCATTGAACGTGGAGATAAACGGCCCGGTGGCGATGGCCGGGTCCACGCCGAAACGTTTGAGAATCAGCGGGACGCTCGAGCCTACGATCGCGGCGTTTAAAATGACCACGAGCATGATCAGGCCCAGGATGAGACCGAAGCGGAAGTCGCCAAAGAGCGACACCACGCCCGAAAGGAGCACCGCGAAAACCGCACCGTTGAGCAAGGAGACCCGCAGTTCCTTCTTCAGGCGCTGGAACAGGTGGCCGGGGTTGAGTTCGCCCAGGGCCAGGCCGCGCACGACGATGATTGCGGCCTGACTACCGGAGTTGCCGCCCATGGCCATCATGAGCGGGATGAAAAACGCCGCGACAAAGACCTTCTGCAGCGACGCTTCGAAGTAGCGCAAGACCATCGCGGAACACAACTCCCCGACAAACGCGACGAGAAGCCAGGGCAGGCGCACCAGCGAGATTTTCAGGGTGGAGGTTTCGCGGAGCATCTCTTCGTCCGCCAGACCCGCCATGCGCTGGATGTCTTCGGAGGCCTCTTCCTCCATCACATCCACGACATCGTCCACCGTGATCCGGCCCACCAACCGGCCGATGGGGTCCACAACCGGCATGGAAACCAGATTGTAGCGGCGAAACAGGTTCGCAACTTCCTCCTGATCCATCTCCGCCTGCACGCTGATGACATCCTTCTCCATGATGTTTTTCACCTTGTCGTCGGGCCGGGCGAGGATGAGTTTTTTCAGCGGCAGGTAACCCACCAACACCCCGTGTTCATCGACCACGTAAACGTTGTACACTTCTCCCACTTCCTCCGCCTTGGCCCGAATCTCCTTGATGGCCTCGTCGACGGTCACGTCCTGGCAGACCGCGACATATTCCAGGGCCATGATGCCGCCGGCCGAATCCTCCTCGTGGCGCAGCAGCGTCTTCACCTCTTCGGAGTCTTCCCTGTCGATGGAATCCAGAACCTTCTCCGCGACATCTTGCGGCAGCTCCGCCACCAGGTCGGTGGCATCGTCGGAGTCCATCTCATCGACGATCTCCGACAGGCGTTCATGGCGCAGTTCGGAGACCAGCCGCTCCCGCGTCACGTCGTCCAGTTCCATGATCACATCGGAAGCGGTGTCCGCATCCAGCAGGCTGAAGACGTATCTTGCGTGCTCATCGGAAAGCGACCGGATGATCGCTGCGATGTCCGACGGGTGGTTGCCCATCAGAATGTTCAGGATCATCCCGCTGTCTTTTTCCGCGGCAAGATATTCGATGTCTCCGCGGATGGTTTTTAAGTCGGTTTCTTCCATTCCCGATTCATCCAGTTGCTGAGGCGAACAAATTCTTCCGGCGTCAACTCCTCCGGACGTTTCTCAAGATCGAAATCCACTGCGGCGCCGGGTTTGAGGCACTCCAGCAACCCCTTCAGCGACTTGCGCAGCATTTTTCTGCGCTGCTGAAACGCCGCGTGAATGACGCGGTCCAACAATTTCTCGTCTTCGATTTCCGCCGGGACCCGTTGCGAAAAATCCCACCGCACCACCGAAGACTCCACGTCGGGTCGCGGGCGGAACACATTGCGCGACACATGGAACAGGATCGCCGGTTGCGAATAGAGCTGGCTGTAGACCGAGAGAATCCCGTACGCTTTGCACCCCGGTCCTGCGACGATTCTTTCGGCCACCTCCCGCTGCACCATCAATATCATGTCGTGCACCACCTGCCGGAGGGCCAGAACCTTGAAGATCACCGGACTGGTGATGTGATACGGAATGTTGCCGAGCACCCGGAGCCGCCCCTTTTCGGGGACAAAAGCCCTCAGGTCCAATTCCAGGAAATCACCGGTCACCAGCTCGAGATTCGCAGATGTGCTGTGTTTTTGTCGCAACACGTCTGCGAGGTTGCGGTCGATCTCCACCGCGACCAGTCGCGCCACCCGCGGCAAAATGTATTTAGTCAAAACCCCGAACCCAGGGCCGATTTCCACGACCACATCTTTCGGATTCGGGGTCAGCGCAGCGACGATTTTTCGGGCAATGTTTTCGTCCACCAGAAAGTTTTGCCCGAGACTCTGCCTGGGACGAAATGTCCGCACGCTCATTCCATTTCCACGCCCTCGAATCCAAAAAGCGTGCACGCGTTTTCCGTGGTCACGCTTTCCACCTCGGGAAACGGCACTTCTTTGACCTCTGCCAGCTTCTCGGCAATAAACGCGACGTGCGCCGGTTCGTTTCTCCGGCCTCGCCTGGGTACCGGCGAGAGAAACGGGCTGTCGGTCTCCAGCAGCAACCGCTGCAGCGGAACCCGGCGGGCTACCTCAGGT
>CAYQOI010000091.1:9508-10071 GCA_964419085.1 uncultured Cytophagia bacterium
ATCCCATCTCCAGCACCCGTTCGGCAAGCTCTGCGTCTTCCGAAAAGCAGTGAAAAACCCCGCGCAGCCCGTCGGTCCCTTCGGACTCCAGCACGCGCAGAATCTCCCGGCCTGCCGAACGGTTGTGGATGACGATGGGGAGTCCCACTTCTTTTGCCAATCGAATCTGCATGCGAAATGCCCGTTCCTGAAGCTCAGCCGGGCTGCGGTCACGGTAGAAATCCAGCCCGATTTCACCGATGGCCACGACCCGGGGATGTCCGGCCAGTTCTTTCAGCGCCGCGATCGCCTCGTCGCCGAAGTCGGCAGAATCATTGGGATGGACGCCCACTGCCGCGAACAAGCCGGGATGCTGTTCCGCCATCTCGATGCAACGGCGACTCGTGGGCAGGTCCACGCCGATGTTGATGATTCGAGCGACGTTTCCTTCGCGCGCCCGGCGGATGACCTCTTCCCGGTCCGCGTCGAAGTGCTCGAAATACAGATGGGCGTGGGTGTCGATCAGCATTTACGTCTGTTCGCTACCTGACACGCGCGCCCGCCGCGACGTCCTGGTCCACGGT
>CAYQOI010000092.1:0-7070 GCA_964419085.1 uncultured Cytophagia bacterium
AACGATGCGCGTAACTCAGGGTGTCATCCCCGCCGATGGGAATCAGATAATCGATCCCCAGGAACTCCAGATTCTTCAACACCTGGGGAGTGACATCATTGATCTCTTCGGTGTACTTGTCGCGCAGGTATTCCGGCACGATGCTGCGAGGCAAATGGCTGGGTCGGGTGCGCGAGGTGTGCAGAAATGTGCCACCCGTCCGACCCGCACGGTCGACGATCTCTTCGGTCAAAACTTGCACACAACCCCTGTTGTCAGCCCCCTTTTCGGGTACGAGATCCACCAACCCTGCCCACCCTCGCCGGATGCCAAGCACCTTGTATCCCTCGCGCAACGCGCGGAACGTGATCGCCCGAATGGCGGGATTGAGCCCCGGAACATCTCCTCCACCGGTGAGAATCGCAATTGTTCCTTTCGATGCCATCTAAGCATCCCCTCCTTAAACTAAACCTCAAGTCAAACATTTATGAATCGCTTTGAATCGCTATTTCTTACAGCCGTCGAATTCCACCCTCCGATCCGCCGGCCGCGACCGTCTCACTGCTCTTCGATTCTGGAGGGCCGGCGCCCCTCAAAATCCGGTCGGATGATTCGCACATGCTTTTCTTCAGGTTGCACGTTGAGCCACTGTATATCGAAAAACCCCAGCGCCTGCCAGTTTTGTTCCTCCACGCCGGACGTTTTCCAGTACGGATCGGAGGCGATGGTGCGGGAACGGCCAAACTCGTACTCCACCTCCCCGTACAGGTTCAACGCGGCCGCGGCACCCTCGAAATTCTGCGCCTCCACAGCAATCACGTTTTTGCCCGGCCGCAACGCTTTGGTCACATCCCACATCTTCACCCGGTCGCGCCACGCCCGGCCCGGGTTCGAGATGACCTCATCCAAAAACGCGCCGTTTACATACACCTTCAGGTAGGTGTCCCCGATGGCCTGCAAATACGCCTTGCGGAAACCCGGACGCAGGTCAAAGGTCTTGCGAAAAAACACGTGGCCACGGTCCACCCCGGCCACCGCGGGGTGGGCAATCCACCTGCTTGGCAAGCGGGGATCGAACAGGACGTTGCCGCTCTGAATCTGTTCGATGATCTCCTGCCAGTAATTACTCTGCAACTCGTACAGATCCAGGAAATGCGAAACATCCTCGGAGCGATTGCTGCGCAGCCACAAGAGTTGCAGGGTCTCGACGATTTCGTTTAAGTCCTCCACAAGCTCCAGACACGTATTTACGATCTCGCTGGCCCCGTCGGTGGCCTCGCCGTTCTGCAGGTGCGCGGCGAAGTGTCGAATCTTCTCCACCGTGCGGTATTTCTTGACCAACCACTGGCCGTTCATCACCGCGAAGCGCAGGTAGTCCAACTGCTCGAAAGAAGCGTCGCGTGCGCTCTTCAGGGAATCCAGCACCGCTCGCGCCAGCATCATCCGGCGTTCCAGACGACGCAGGCGACTCCAGTCGGTCCGCGTCAGGTCGAGCATATACGGATGTTCCCAAAGTTCCTGCCACTTGAAATCCGCCAGGTCCAACAGGAGTGCGTCAAGTAAGCCGGCCTGCTGGCCGTTTTCCCCAAACGATCGGGCGAAGAAATCCCGGTCGAACGCGGCCGGCTCCACCGAGTTTGGAGACCAGGCACAGGCGCCGGCAAAAGCCTGACCGTAACGCTGAAAGGCTTCGAATGAGACCCCTTCGCTGTCGCTAAACTCCGCGGCCAGAAAGCCTGCCGCGCCCGCCTCTGCAGCGGACCGCGCCGCGCGCTGCAACGGGAAGAGTCGCGCGCCGATGTCCGGCAAAAGGCTGGTCCCGTCGGCAATGGGAAGCACAAAGAGCGTCCTTTCGGCCACGGCAAAATCCAACTGCTCAGGACTCTGGCGCGACTGGAAAAAAAGCGCGTCGGCGGGAAGATCAAGCGCTAGCGGAAGTCCGGAGTGAATCATATCAAAACTGAGAATGGGCTTCTTGTTGAGCTTGCCCAGCGTCTCAAGAACGAATGCCAAATGCCTGCGCACCACTGCGAAGGCCTCAGGCGACGCGAGCGGGATAGAGACCTTTACCACCACGTAGGGCGAAGCAAAAGCCTCGCACAACTCAAAACTGACCTCGCTCAGAAAAGTCCTGGTCTCCGCTTTGCTGAGATCCAGGTGGGACGATCCGGGAAAAGCCGCGAGCTCCCGGTACTCGGGAAGATTCAAGATGTCCGGCAGATCCCCCGCGGTTTCGATCACCGGAATGATGCGCACGTTGCGCTGAGCGGCAAAGCTCTGCAGCTCCTCTACTTCCTTTTTATCCAGCGCGCCGCGACCGGCTGCGATCTTCGGATGGCTGGCGTAGCGAAACACATCGCCGAAATCCAACAGCAGCGTGTTGAGCTTGTAGCGGCTGAGATGGCGGACGGTCTGCTCCAACGTCTCCAGATTCGGAAGTTGGTGGTGTCTGAAATCGCACAGCACGCCCCGCCAGCGGAACACGGGCCAATCGTAGATGGTCACCCCAGGAATCTCATCGAAATCTGCACCTTCCAGCAGAGCCGCCAGGCTTGTGCTGCCGTAGAAAAGCCCTGCGGACGAGTTGGCCAGCACCACGACCAGCGAGTCCGTCACCTGCAGATAGTACCCCTCGTCTCCGAGCTCCATGAGGGAAGAGATGGGAAGGCGATCCGCGATCTGTTTCGTGGTTCCACCTCTACCGATTTCCCCAAACAGAATTGCGTGGGAGCGCGTCCCCGCGTCCTTTTCCGGAAGCACTTGAAGCTTGAGGCCGCTCAGCTTCTCGATGCGCTCGGCAAGTTGGTCAGCGGCAAAGGCGGATTCCTGCTCGGTTCCTGCGGCCAACACAATCACGGTCTGCGGGTCCAGGTGAAAGGTGGCATCGTAGTAAGTCACCTCGCGCGGAGGAGGCATGAGAAGATTCGCCGGGTCCTGCGCCAGCGCACAAGTCGCCAGTCCCACGCTCAGCCACGCCGCTGCGGTTTTGAAAAATCCCTTCATCTCACCCGATGATAAAATTTCGCCAACCCTTGAGATTCGCCAGCCACATCAATCCGGAAAAAAGGGTTTCGTTCTTGCGGAAAAAATCCATTTGCCGCCGCGTGCGCAACGAACGCTGCAGCACGGGCGCGATGCTCCGTTTCACCCTGGCCTCGTACTCGGAGAGAGGCCGGCCCGCGGCGATGATTTCGCCCAGCCATTTGCCGGCCATCATCGCGACGCCGGTGCCGCCGCCGTTTGTGGGAAAAACCATTCCCGCGGCATCTCCCACCAGGGCGACATTGCCCCGCACGACGCGGCGCTTCAGCCCGCCCAGCGGCACCGCACCGCCGCTGCGTTCCAGGACGGTCAGGTCATATTCGTCACCGATCTCCTCCAGCACCTGATTCAACAGCCCGCGCACATTTCTTACGCCGCGCACGCCGACCCCAATATTCGCCTCGCCGATGTCGTTTTTGGGAAAGAGCCAAAAATAGCCGCCGGGAAAGCGGCTTTCAAACCAAAGATCGATCAACTCTTCGTAAAAATCACCTTTGGCCAGCACCAGCGCACAAGGGCAAATATCTCGGTTGGGTTCGAACTCCGGAAAGGACGCGGCCACCACGGAATAGACGCCGTCTGCGCCCACGATGATGTCGCCGGTGAATTCCCCTTGCGAAGTCACCACCCGATTCCCGACGATCCGTTTCACACGCGTATTGAGGCGATACGTCGCACCCCGTTCCAGCGCCTGCTGGAAAAGATACTGGTCGAGCTTCTTGCGGTCGAACATCCGGCCTTTGAGAGGGGCGACGTACTCGCGGCCGGAAGGCGAACGAAATCGAATCCCCTCGATGCTGCCGGTGTACACCTCGGCTGAGAGATCGTAGAGCTCGCCGCAGTCCGCGTCCGGGAAGATGGTCAGCAGCTCCTCGTACGTGGGGATGGCCTCGCCGCACTGCATGGGCACGCCGACCTCTTTCTTGCCCTCCAAAAGCAAGACGCGCTTGCCCGACCGGTTGGGGTCGATGTACATCGCGGTACACGACCCGGCCGGGCCCGCGCCCACGATGATCACATCGAAATGTTCGTCCAATCTCGTCTCCTCATCTGCCAAGCCACAACTGCAGTAAATATACAAAATTTTGTCTGCGAAACAAGCGTTTTGCCCGTTCATTTAATCTTGCATCGCTCAAAAATTGTTTTTATATTGACGATTGTGGATCGAGTAACGGCGGTCCGCAGGGGAGGAGTTCCAACATAACATCACAAACCGCGGTTTCTGATGGAAGTCACAATCAACGGCAAGCTCTATTCCTTCGGCGAGGAACCGACGGTCGAAGACGCGTTGCGGCGCGTGAATGTGAGGTTGGAAGAGGGGATCGCGGTCGCGGTAAACTTCACCGTGGTTCCCCGAGACGAACTCCCTAGAGTTCGTCTGAAACACGGCGACAAACTGGAAGTCATTCATGCCACAGCGGGCGGCTGATCCCGCAGCGCCGTGGAAAAAGGAGAAAAACACCTACATGTCCGGAGAACTCGTTTTAGGAGAAAAGAAGTACACGTCGCGCTTGATCCTGGGGACGGGTAAATACCCGGACTACCAGACCATGGCCGAGGCGCACCGAGTGAGCGGCACCCAACTGGTCACGGTGGCCATCCGACGGGTCAATCTCGATTCAGGGGCGGGCGAGTCGTTGTTGGATTACATCGACCGCAGCAAGATCGACATCTTGCCCAACACCGCCGGGTGCTACACCGCGAAGGACGCTATCCTCACGTGCGAATTGGCCCGAGAAGCCTTGAACACAAACATGGTCAAGCTCGAGGTGATCGGCGACGAGAAGACGCTTTTCCCCGACAACGAGCAACTGTTGCTTGCCGCGCGTGAGCTGGTGAAAAAGGGCTTTACGGTCTTACCTTACACCAGTGACGACGTGGTGGTGTGCAAGAAACTTGAGGACCTCGGCTGTGCCGCGGTCATGCCCCTGGGCGCGCCCATCGGTTCGGGGCTGGGCATCCGCAATCCGTACAACATCAAGATCATCCTCGAGCAAGTGGACATTCCGGTGATCGTGGACGCGGGCGTGGGCACGGCTTCGGATGCAGCTATCGCGATGGAACTCGGGTGCGACGGGGTACTCATGAACACGGGGGTCGCCTGCGCGAAGGATCCCGTAAAGATGGCCGAAGCCATGCGCAAAGCCGTGGAGGCCGGACGCCTGGCATTCGAGGCCGGACGCATCGACAAAAAGCTGTATGCCTCGGCCTCCAGCCCGCTTACCGGACTCATCGAGTCCGCGGTTTAAACTTTCGACCGTACTTTATCAATTGGTCAACATAGAGAAAGCTTGAGATCGTCCTTTCTTCGAGAAACCTCCTGCTGTAAACTCAGAGACGGGCTTAGAGGACAGAGCCACCTGACCTAATGCGCTGGAGCTCCCATGCACGCGAAAGGAAAGACCAGGGACGAGCTGTTAGATGAAATCCAGCAGTTGCGCTCCACCATTGCCACGCTGAAGGAAGCCAGAGAAGCTTTTCTACAGAGCACGCGCGACGAGATTCTCGTCATTCGATCTGATTACACCATCCAGTTCGCCAATCGCCACTTTCGGGGGCTGCGCCCGGAGAAAATCGTAGGCCGTTCCTGCTTCGAACTCCTGGACCAGCATGAAGCGCAGAAGTTCAAAGAGATTCTGAGCAGCGTCTTTTCCGACGCCACAGTCTGCGAGTGTGAACTCAGCTTCGGGGAGCAGGTGTACGCGGCCCGGGTAAGCCCCATTCGCGAAAATGGGCAGGTCGCCTCCGCGCTGGTGGTGGCGCGCGACCTCACGGATTTCAAACAGACCGAGCGCGCCCTGCGAGAAAGCGAAGCGCGCTACCGGGACTTATTGGAGCGCGTGCCCGACGGCATTTACCGCTCCACTCCTGAAGGCAAATTCTTGATGGTTAACTCTGCCCTGGTGCGCATGCTGGGCTACGAGACCCATGAAGAGCTGCTCAAGATCGACATTCCCTCCGAGCTCTATTTCGACCCGGAGGAGCGCAAAGAAGCGCAGGACCGATTAACGCACCAGCAGCAGCAATCCCACATCATCCGTCTCAGAAGAAAGGACGGCTCCACCTTGTGGGTGGAAGATCACGGCCGCCTGGAGTACGACGACCAGGGCAAACCGCTTTACTTCGAAGGCGTGCTCCGCGATGTCACCGCCAGCCGAAAAGTCGAGGTCGAGCTCAAAAAAAGCGAACAGCGCTATCGCATGCTCATCCAGCGCATGCACGAAGGCCTCATGCAGGTGGACAATGACGATGTGATTCAATTCGTCAACGACCGGTTCTGTGAACTCACCGGGTACAGCCGGGAGGAGCTTTTGGGGCAGGTGGCACATCAACTGCTTTTGCGCGATGAAGACCACGAGTTTCTCAAGAGCAAGATTCGCCAGCGGTTGCAGCGCAAGCACGACGAGTACGAACTGCGAATGAGAAAGAAATCCGGCGAGTTTATCTGGGTTCACACCAGCGGCACTCCCATCTTCGACGAGCGCGGCGAAGTCGTCGGTTCACTGGGCATTCACACCGATATCACCCAGCGCAAGCGGATGGAAGAAGCGCTCCAGAAAAGTCAAGAGCGCTACCGGAGCTTCTTCGATGGCGACCTCTCCGCCGATTTTGTGAGCACACCCGACGGAAGGTTACTGGACTGCAATCAAGCGTTTGTGGAGATGTTTGGCTTCTCTTCCAAAGAAGAGGCGTTGAATACCAACGCAAAACTCCTTTACCCTGAGGAAAGCTCCAGACTGGAATACCTCAAGCTGCTGCAGAAACAAAGGGAAATCCACAACTACGAACGGGAGCTGGTGAAGCTGGATGGCTCTCGAATCCACGTCGTTTCCAACATAAAAGGAATCTTCAACGAGCAGGATGAACTCGTCGAGATCCGGGGTTACATCTTCGATATCACCGAGAAGAAGCAGGCGGAAGCCCTCTCCTCCGCGCAGAAACAGATCCTCGAGTTGATCGCCGGGGATGTCAGTCTTTCGGTCGTTTTGGACACGCTCTGTTTGACCATCGAAAAAAACGCTCCCGGGAGCCTGTGTTCCATCATGCTC
>CAYQOI010000092.1:7080-10002 GCA_964419085.1 uncultured Cytophagia bacterium
GGCCCCGAGTCTGCCGAAAGCGTATGCCGCGGCCCTCGAGGGCATCCTGGTCGCGGATAATGCCGGCTCCTGCGGGACCGCGGCTTTCCTGGGTAAGCAGGTCGTCGTCACCAACGTCGAGAGCGACCCGCGGTGGGAAAACTACCGAGAGTTGGCGCGCACATACGGCATCCGGGCTTGCTGGTCCACGCCGTTTTTTTCAAAAAGCGGAAAAGTACTGGGTACCTTTGCCATTTCCCACAAGACCCCATGTAGTCCCTCGGCGTTTCATGAAGAATTGATGAAAACCGCGAGCCATCTCGCAGGCATCGCGGTGGAACACGCGCACTCTGAAGAGGCGCTGCGGCGCAGCGAGCAACGTTTCCGCGACCTGTTCGACAACGCGCCGGATATGTACATCATTCTCGACCCCAACGCCGTCGTCGTCGATTTCAACCAGAGAGGGTTGCGGAAACTGGGCTACTCCCGGGAGGAAATCATCGGGAAGTCCATCACTAACTACATCCACCCGGACGATCTCCCCAAAGCCGGGAAGGTCATGCAGTTCATCCACTCCACCGGCCGAACACCCAGTAACATCGAGATCCGCTTGTTGCCGGCCTCGGGTGAGCCCATCTACGTCAGCAAAGAGTTTTCGCTTTTGCACGACGAAAATGGTGCACTGAAAGCCGTGCGCGTCGTGTGTCGCGATATTACGCAAAGCAAACGCTTGAAGGAAGAGCTCGCCCGCTCCCAGCGCCTGAAGAGCGCCGGACGGGTGGCGGGACAAATCGCGCATGATTTCAACAACCTGCTCGCGCCGCTCACCGCTTACCCCGCACTGATCTGTGAAGACTTGCCGCCGGACCATCCCGTGGTGGAAATGGTCAAAGAGATGGAAACCGCGGCCAAAAAGATCGCGGAGATCAACCAGCAACTGTTGGCTCTGGGCCGGCGAGGCCACTACCGCATGGAAAACATCGACCTCAACGAACTGATGGAACATGTCCTGTTTTCCGCCGGCGTGCCCAAAGACATTGTAGTGCAGACCGAATTTGCGCCCAACCTTTTTCCCATCAAAGGCGGCGCGGCGCAATTGACCCGTGCGCTCACCAACATCGTCCTCAATGCCATCGAAGCCATGGACGGCATGGGGGTCCTCCGCGTCAAGACCGAAAACGTCTATCTCGACGAACCGCTGGGCAGTTATCAAACCGTGGAAATGGGAGAGTACGTCAAACTCGCGATCTCCGACACGGGAACAGGAATCGAGCCGGAAGTCCTGGACCGCATCTTCGAACCTTTCTTCACCACCAAACAGATGGACCGTATGCGCGGCTCCGGCCTGGGACTCAGCGTCGTCCACGGTATCGTCCAGGACCACCGCGGCTACATCTGCATCGACTCCAAAGCGGGACAGGGAACGACGTTCGCTCTCTACTTTCCCATCACCCGGGAAAGCGAACCCGAGCGAGAGGTCACCGAAGCGACGATCAGGGGAAACGGGGAAACGATCCTGGTGGTGGATGACGACCCGGTACAGCGAAAAGTCGCCCGGCAGCTCCTTTCCCGCTTCGGCTACTGCATAGAGACCGCAACCAGCGGTGAAGAGGCCGTCGCCGCGGTGAAACAGCATCCGTTCGATTTACTCGTACTGGACATGGTGATGAGCGGGATCGACGGCGCCGAAACCTACCGCCAGATTCAGGAAATCAATCCCAAACAAAAGGCCATTATCCTTTCCGGTTACGCGATGTCGCAGAGAGTGGAAGAGGCGCTCCGGCTCGGGGCCGAGACGTTTGTCTCCAAGCCCATCGAAAAAGGCTCTCTGCTCCGAGCCGTACGGCAAGCCTTCGAATCCGGTGGCGGGAACGCCGCAAATCACCGCAGCACCGACGCCAAGTGAAACGCGTAGACTTCCGTTTCTATCTCATCACCGATCGACACCAGACTTTGGGACGAGATCTCGTGTCGCTGGTTCAGCTTGCGTGCCGCCACGGCGTGCGAGCCGTCCAGGTGCGCGAAAAGGACCTCTCCGCACGGGAGTTGTGCGAATTGGTGCAGGAGTTGCAGGAAATTTGCCGACAGCACAAAATCAAGCTTCTGGTCAACGACCGTGTCGATGTTGCTCTGGCCAGCCACGCAGACGGTGTGCACCTCACTGCCCACAGCCTGCCGGCGGCGGTGGTTCGCACCTTGCTCCCACGCGGCAGCTTGGTCGGCGTCTCCACCCATTCGCTGGAAGAAGCACGCCGAGCCGAGACGCAGGGCCCTGATTTCATTCTCTTCGGACCGGTGTTTGCCACGCCGTCCAAGCTCAAATTCGGACCGCCACAGGGTTTGGAAAGACTAAAACAGGTGGCCGAGGCGGTGCGAACACCGGTGTTTGCGGTGGGCGGGGTGTCCCCGGCTCGAACCCGGCTTTGCCTGGAACACGGCGCAGCGGGCGTCGCGGCCATCTCTTCGGTGATGCAGGCACCTAACCCCGCGGAAATTCTGGAACAGTACCGATTGGCCCTCTCCCATCTGTAAAAATTCGACATTTTTCCGGTTGCATTTCTGAAATCTTTGTCGTATTTTACGACATCATGCCGCAACATTCAGTTCTCTTACCCAGTTCACATTTTCATCCGCAGTACTCGTTGGGCTCAATACAAAGATACCGCACATGTATCGACCCAATTAACAACCAGCAGGAGAACCAAAAATGGAGTTTTCATCCCCCCAGTTCGCAGACTTCACACAGGAAGTGGAGGAAATCGCAGAACGCTTTGACCTCGATCCGGACAAACTCAAAGTCGAATTCTACACACCCAACTGCCAGGCCATCGTGGTGGAGGAAATCAAGGGTCACAGATTCGAAATCCATATCAGCCTGGAAGAAAACCGCATCATCTCCATCAAGAATCTTTCCCCAAACGGAAACGGCACGATAGAATCGCT
>CAYQOI010000093.1:0-9928 GCA_964419085.1 uncultured Cytophagia bacterium
TACGCGCTGCCGTACAGACCTGAACCCGCAAGCCCGGAGTACGCCTACATGCTCATCAACACCACTGACCGCTTCGAGCTGGAAACCGATCTGATTCCCAGATTGGATGCGTTCTGTTTCAACCACTTCCCGGACCTGACCGCGAAGCTGCAGCCGCTGACACTTGGGCCGCCGGTGAAGGCGCCGGTGGAAATCCGGCTTTCGGGCAAGGATGTGGACAAGGTCTTCGACCTGGCGACCCAGGTGAAAGCTCGTCTGGGGCAAATCGCTGGGACAAAAAACATTCGCGACGACTGGGGACACCGCACCAAAAAGCTTTTCGTTCGCGTCAATCAGCCGAGGGCACAGCGCGCAGGGCTGACAAGTCGGGACATCGCCCTATCCCTGCAGACCATCCTGAGCGGAATCGCGACCACGGACTACCGCGAGGGCGATGAGGTGATCCCGGTCATCCTGCGTTCCGTCGCAGCCGACCGCAAGGACATCGGCAAGCTGGAGAGCCACAACATTTACGTGCAAACCACTGGACGCACCGTGCCCCTAAAACAGGTGGCGGATGTGGAGGTACAGTTTCAACCGGCAAAGGTTCTGCGCCGGGACCGGAGGAAGACGGTGACGGTGAGTGCAGACCTGCTGCCCGGGTTTAATGCCATCGTCATCGCGAAGAAAATGGAAGCCTGGCTGGAGCAGCAGAGTGCTTCCTGGCCCATCGGGTACAGCTACGAATTTGGCGGCGAGCTCGAATCGTCCGGCAAAGCGAACGCCTCCATCATGGCCAAGCTCCCCGTCGCCGGCCTCATCATCGTCCTGCTGCTGGTCGCGCAATTCGATTCCATCCGCCGACCGGTCATTATCTTGTTGACCATTCCGCTGGGGCTCATCGGGGTCAGCGTGGGCTTGTTTGTGACCAGGCAACCGTTCGGCTTCATGGCGCTTTTGGGGATGGTCTCGCTGGCCGGGATCGTGATCAACAACGCCATCGTTTTGATCGACCGAATCAAGATCGAGATCGAGCAGAACGGCCTGCCTCCCGCTCGCGCGGTGCTGGAGTCGGCGCAGCGGCGGTTGCGGCCCATCTTGCTGACAACGACCACGACGGTGGGTGGGCTGCTGCCTTTGTGGCTGGGCGGCGGGCCCCTGTTTGAGTCGCTGGCGGTCTCCATCCTGTTTGGCCTGATATTCGCAACCGTGCTGACCCTGGGGATGGTGCCGGTGTTCTATGCGCTGTTTTTTCGGGTAAAGTTCAAGGATGTCATGGCCTGATTCTACCGCGCAGCAAAATTAAAATCTTGATTTTTTGAAATTTTTTTCGGACATTGAATTGCTTATCCCACACACGTGACCTGGAGCTTCATCTATGAATGATTTTAACATACTGATTGCGGGCACGAGCAATTCCTATCTTGAAATTTCAAAGAAAATGTTGAAATTTCATTACGATCGCTGCACCGTGGATTTTGCTCATTCCGGTCGCGAGTGTGTGGAAAAGGTGCTATCGAATCGCTACGACCTGGTTCTCTTCGATTATGATCTCGGAGACCAGCAGGGGGACGAAGTTGCGAAGACGATTCGGGACCGAGACCCCAAAGTACCGCTGGTGTTGCTGGTGGAGGAAGGCGAGGAAGCGAAGGCAGGGCAGGCGCTGGAAAAAGGCGCGTCCGACTACATTGTCAAAGTACGAGGATATTTGACCGCCCTTCCGTTCACCGTCCGGAATATTCTCGAAAGAGAAGGGACGATGCGAACCAAACGCGACATTCCTGCTCGAGCAACCGTCAGGCGCCGGTCGGAAGAGGGGCTGCTCATCCTCGACCGCAAGGGCCGCATTCTTTCTGCCAGCCGGGACATGGAGCACATCACCCACTACACCGAGGACGAGTTGCTGGAACTGAATCTGGTTGACCTGCTTCCCAAAGAGGCGGAGAAGGCATTTTACGACTGGTTGAATCTGATCAACAACAACGGCCAGTCTGTGCCGCCGTTCAAGGCCCAGGTGCTGGATAAGACCGGCGAGCGCGTCGCGCTTGACATCGAGCTGACCGCGATCAAGGACGAGAACGAGCAAATCCTCAGTTACCGGGGCACCGTACGGCGAAGCGAGCGCGCAAGCAGCGTGGCTCGCCCGGAGCGCGGCATCGACCAGTTGAACATGGTGGCCCAGGTCTCCCGCTTGATCACCACCAGTTATGAAGAGCCGCTCAGCGTCTTGCTGGAACGCCTCGTGGAGACCGCTTGCCAGGTTTTTTCCTTCCAGAGAGGGACGCTGGCCTTGCTGGACAAGCGGAGGAAAATGTTTGTGAAACAGGCCACCGTGGGCTATTCGGCCGACAGCAAGACACCCAAAACCCTCGAAGTGCCGCAGGAAGTGGTGGACCGCATTTTCGAGGGTCGTTTTCGGGTCAAGGCGCTCTACTATGGCCAGCCTCAGCGCAGCAGTGGCACGTTTTTAAACGCCGCCGCGCCCGAGCGAAGAACGCAAGAGCGCAGGCCGCCCAACCAGTGGCACGTTCGTGATTTGGTTCTGGTGAATCTCGCCAACCGAAATAGCGAGACGTTCGGGTACCTGTGTTTGGACAATCCGGTGGGCGAGCAAATGCCCACCCGCGACACGTTCCATAATCTGGAACTCTTCGGCCAGTTGGCCGCGATGGCCATCGAGAATTTCTACCAGTTCTCGACGTTGGAACGCCGCACCCGGCGGCTGAAGCAGGTCCTGGTGACCAGCAACATTTTCAAGCTTTATCTGAGTCTCAGCGACTTGCTCAAGGAAGTGGTCTGGTCCATCAAGTTTTCTCTGGATTTCAACCTGGTGGCGCTGGGGCTCATCAGCAAGAAGAGCGGCCGGCTGGAAATGAAGGCGGTGGCCTGCGATGATAAGATCAAAACAAAGCAGCTCCTGGAGCATGCCGTGCCGCTGGAGGCGCTGAGCGGTTTACTCCGGTCCCGCTACCGTTTCGGCAAGTCGTATTTGGTGCTGGGCGAGGAGGATGCGCTGCGACCCATAAAATATATCTATTACGGTGCGCAGGCCGATGGCAGCCGCAACGGCAACTGGCCGCCCTGGGGGATGCTCCTGGTTCCCATCAAGTCCAGAGACGGCAAGATCATCGGCATGGTGATGGCCGATGATCCGGCCAACAACAAGCTCCCGAACAAAGAATTGACTCACGTGCTGGAGATTATGGCCAATCAGGTTGGGGTGGCCATCGACAACCGCATCATGTATGTCCAGGCCAAAAAACGTCCGCCGGAACGAGATGGCAAGACTAGCTCTGAGTTTACCCTGGACAGCGATTCGCACTCAGGCTTTCGAAGGCTCGTTCATCGGCTGTTTCTGTGAGACGTCTACCCTCCGTTTTCCCTTCCCAGTTTTCGCTTGACTTGCATTCGGGGGTTTATTACCTTTATTTTTGTTCGACTTGGCCTCGTAGGTAATGGAAAGAATGTAACTAATCCGGTCTGAGCCGTATCATAGAGTAGCGAAGTCAGTTTGCGCCGGAAACCGAGAATTCTCAGATATGTCCTGTTTTTTGCAATCCTTGCGATGTCGTGTGCTGACCGTGACCGGCTCAACCCTCTTGACCCGAAAAACGAGGCCACCCGAGGACGACCCACTGGGTTTCGCGTGATCTCGATTCAGGACACCGTTTTCCTGCGCTGGGACACCATCGAATTGGATGATCTGTTGGGGTACAGGCTGTACCGCAAATCGAATCTTGAACCCGAGTTTATCTTGCTTGCTGAAATTCCTCCCGATGAAAACACGTACGCCGACTTCGATGTGGACTTTGGCGTCGAGTACGCTTATCAGCTTTCCGCCGCAGTCCCGGGCCACGAAAGTGCACGCACGGATGCGTTGCCTATCACACCGGGACCGTCGTTCACCTGGTTTGCGGACGAAGCCGGCGACCGAGTGGTGAAGCTGACGCATGACACGCGGTACACGATTCACACGACGTCGGGGTTCTTTGGTCTGGTGGATATCGCTGCGGATCCCTGTGCCGGGGTGGCCTGGGTGGTGAACCGAAACAGCATCATTTCCGGAGATGTCCTCAGAATCGACGCGTCGGGGCGAGTTGTGCTGCCGCGCGTGAATTTCACCACCCCCGTCGAGATAGCGCTTGACCTGAATTCCGGCGCGGCATGGGTGGCGGACCGGGGCGCCGGGGAAGTGGTCAAACTGAATTCGTCTGCGAATCGTTTGTTTTCCGTCCAGGGACTCGGGGAGCCCGTCTCTGTCTCCGTAGACCAGACGACAGGGGACTGCCTGGTCGCTGACCGCCGCGGCGACCGGGTTACCGCGATCAGCGCCGACGGCAGCGCGACACGGGATTTCGCCGGCCCGCTGAATGCGCTGCGAGCCCTGCGCGTCAACTCCACGGAGTCGTCGGTCTGGCTGTCGGATAGCACCCGTGTGATGAAATTCACGCTCGCGGGCGTGGAGGTGTTGACGTTGCCCCAGGAGTTCAATTTTGCCAACACGCTGGCTGTAAATGAGGGGACCGGCGACATCTGGGTCTCAGACCTTTCTCGCGGGACCGTGAGCAAGTTCAGCACCAGCGGTGCAAAGGAATTCGAAGTCACCGGTTTCAACAACCCTGTCGACCTTGCGGTGAATCTGTTCGACGGATCGTGCATCGTGGCGGATCGTTTGAATAATCGGTTGGTTCGGATCGCCGCGGACGGCTCCATCGAGCGCACGTTGGATGGTGCGGGATTTCCGTTTGCGGTCGCAGTGCAAAATTCCTGCCCTGAGTAGCGAACGCTTTTTGATTTGCGATAAAGATGGGTCGGTTGTCTCGGTAAAAACGATATGAGATTTTTGGGGAGCGAAGAATTAGACTCTCGCAGGAATCTGGCAGGCTGTGCGGCGCTGGTCGTAAAGTGCCAATGCCGGGCTGACATTTTCTTATTTTGATTTAGGAGGAGTTCATGGAAGGGTTTGAAGTTTCCAGAGCAGAGAATGGCAACGTCACAATCCTTTACATCAAGGGCTATCTCGATGCCCACACCGCGCCAGATCTCGAGAACGCGTTCCAGGAATTAGTGGACGCCAAGAAGTACAACATTGTTGTCAATTTCAAGGATCTGAATTACATCAGTAGCGCCGGGCTGGGCGTGTTCATGGGATTCATCGAGGATATTCGGAAAAATGGCGGGGACATCAAGCTGACCAATATGAAACCCAAGATTTTTCGCGTTTTTGATCTGCTGGGATTTCCAACGCTTTATGATATCCTGGAGGAGGAAGAGAAAGCGCTGGAGAAATTCAACAAATCTTAACTGGTGATGGAGATGAAGGCGTGGACACAATTCGGCGTTCCTGTGGGGTCAACCAAAGGCGGTGACGAGTTTGACTAAGAGGTTGAAAAAATATCACCTGCGATTGCCAAGCCAATCAGATAATCTCGCGATCATTCGGGACATGGTCGCCAAGGTGGCCGAAAACATCGGTTTTTCCAACGACGAAGCGAGCAAAATCGAGCTTGCGGTGGACGAGGCGTGTACCAATGTCATCAAACACGCGTACGACAACAAAGGCGACAAATTTATCGACGTAACCATCAAAATCGACAAGAAGAAACTCATGATTATCGTTGCAGATAAAGGCAAGGGGTTTAACCCGGACACGGTGAGACTGCCGGACGTCGGCGAGTCCATCAAAGAGGGCCGCAAAGGGGGACTGGGAATCTGTTTGATGCGCACCTTGATGGATAAGGTGGTTTTTCAGATCAAACCGGGGATCAAAAACCAGGTGATCATGACCAAGTACTTTGACAAGAAAGAATCGTCGGCCACGACGTAATCCGTCAACTTCATCTTTTATGGATGACTGTGAAACCGAACTCCACAGAAAAAGGCAAGTACACCAGCCTGGATGAGAAACTGTACGAGCTTCAGGCGCTGTTCGATCTCAGCAAAGCGCTGAACTCCTCGTTGAACCTGAGGACCATCCTGGACACGATTCTGTTGACCCCCATGGGCAAAATGCTCATCGGCAAAGGTCTTGTCTTGCTTGCGAAGAAAGACAAGAAGTTTGTCATCGAAACGTTGAAAGGGCTGCCGAAATCGTTGCTCAATTTTGCCATCCAGGTCGACGATTACCCACACGCAAGCGACCCCACATACGTCCGCGACCTCCCGCCTTCGCCGTGGCAGGCGTTCTTGCAGAAGAACGGTATCGAGGTGGTCGTCCCCATCCTACATGACGAGAAGACGCTGGGTTTAGCCGGTTACGGCAAGAAAATCCTGGGAGGGGATTTCGAGGACAGCGACCTGGAGTACTTGCACAGCCTTTCGAACATCGCAGCCACGGCCATTCAAAACGGGTTGATCGTGCAGGAACTCCAGGATGTCAACCGGGAGTTGGACAAGCGCGTGCAGGAGCTCAACACCCTCTTCGAAATCGGCAATGAATTGAATTCGACCCTCGACGTGAAAAAAGTGCAGAATTTGCTTGCCTATTCGGTCATGGGAGAGATGATGGTCAACCGTTGCGCCATCTATCTGGCTGAGAAGGAGAAGATGGCATTGTCGCTGAACAAAGGCTTTCAGGAAGCCGGTGACATGGAGAGGCTCACGGATGAGTCGCTGCTCCAGGCGCTGTGCGATTTGACCCGGCCGGTGCTTGTGGGGGAGGGCTCCTCAGAGCCTTTTTGTGGCAGCCTTGCCCACCTGCCGATTCGCGCCATCGTCCCCATGCGCATTCAAAACCAGACCAAAGGCGCCATCGCACTGGGCGAAAAGATCACCAAGGGGGATTTTACCAAAGAAGAACTGGAGTTTCTCTCCACCCTGGCCAGCATGTCCATGACCTCCATCGAGAATGCTCGCCTGTTCGAGGAGACGCTGGAGAAGCAACGCCTGGAAGAGGAACTCTTGATCGCGCGCGAAATCCAGAAGCAACTGCTGCCCAAGAGTTGTCCTCAGATCGAGAATTTTGAGGTCGCGGCGGTCAACATCTCTTCCCGAGAGGTGGGCGGAGACTACTTCGACTGTGTGGAATTGAGCAAGAATAGGTACGCTTTTTGCATCGGAGATGTCTCTGGCAAGGGCGCGCCGGCCGCGCTGCTGATGGCCAACCTGCAGGCGAGCTTTCACGCGCTGGTGGACACCGGCCTGAGTATCGAGGAGGTTACGGCCCGCATCAACAATCTGATTCATCGGAACACGGGCTTCGACAAGTTCATCACCTTCTTCTTTGGAATTCTCGACCTCGCCGAAAAGAGCTTCGTCTCGGTGAATGCCGGCCACAATCCGCCGTATCTCTTTCATGCCGACGGCTCGTTTCAGACGCTGCAGGAAGGGGGCTTGATTCTGGGGATGATGCCGAACGTGTCTTACGTTTCCGAAAGCGTGACGCTGGTCCCCGGCGATTGTCTGGTGATGTTCACCGACGGCGTTTCGGAGGCCATGAATGCAGAGGAGGAGGAATTTGAAGAAAAGCGCATCGAGGCGTGCGTGCGCGCTACCCTGGAGCGCTCAGCGGAAGAGATCTTGAATCATCTCATCGAGTCGGTCAAGGCCTTCTCTGCGGGGCTCCCGCAGATGGACGACATCACAAGCCTGATCATCAAAGTTTATTGACGCTTTTCATTTCGGGGAAAGCCTACTTGGCACCTTCTGGGGAATTGAATTCACGAATAAGAACCAAAGGACCTGGTGAGTTGAACCATGGCTGAGATTCTGGTCATCGACGACGAGAAGTCCATTACCTATTTGCTTTCGGAAGTGCTGCGGAAGAACGGTCACAACGTGAAAACATTGTCCGACGGCAAGCTGGTTGAGGATGAGGTCAGGAGAAATAGCTACGATCTGGTGGTCTCCGACCTGCACATGAAGGAGGTCGATGGCATCGAGGTGCTGAAGACCGTCAAACGCTACAATCAGAACACCGAGGTGTTGATCCTCACCGGACACGGCACGATTTCCACTGCGGTGGAGGCGATGAAACTCAGCGCGTATGAATTTCTCACCAAACCCATCGATATGGAGGAGTTTCGGCTGAAGGTTCAAAAAGCGCTGGAGACTCGAAGCCTGAAGTTGCAGATCGAAAAGCAGCAGAAGGAGCTGGACGAACAGCAGGAGTTGATCCGCAAGGACCTGGCTCTCGCGGAGCAGGTGCAAAAGAGCCTGGTTCCAAAGCCGTTGAGTTTGCCCAAAATCGACGTGCGGGTGAAGTACTTGCCGATGATCGGCGTGGGCGGCGATTTCGCGGACATTTACTACGACGGGACGGAAAACGTCTACCTCACACTGGTGGATGTGACCGGGCACGGCATCACGGCTGCGTTGTTGGTGAACCGCATCTGCAGCGAGATCCGCAAGCTGGTGCGGGAACAGCGCGAGCCAAAATCGATCTTGAGCAGTGTCAACGACTTTATTTTCGACGCGTTCGAGGGCATGGCGATGTTCCTGACGATGTTCTCCGGCGTGGTGAATCTGCGCAAAGGCTCCTTCACTTACGCGGGGAGCGCGCATCCGGCGGTCATCCTGTGGCGAAGTCGCGAAAACAAATTCACCAGACTCGAGTCCCAAAACATCATCGTCGGCTATGAAAAACGCGACGAGGACAAGTTCAGCCAGGATGTGGTGATGGTGTCGCCGGAAGATAAGATCTTCATGTACACCGACGGCATCATCGAGGCCGAAGACGCGAAAGGAAGACAACTGGGTATCAACGGTTTCATCAATTTCTTCAAATCCAGCATCTACTTGCCGGTGGAAGAGATCGCTGAGACCATCATCAACGGCATGTATGAATTCAGTCCCAACCCCATCAAAGACGACATCTACCTCATTCTCGCCGGCATCAAATAAAGCATCCGATGAAAAGGCATGTCCTGCTCATCAATCCCTGGATCACCGATTTTGCGGCTTACGACTTCTGGCTCAAGCCATTAGGGCTTCTCTACATCGCAGCGGTCTTGAAGGCCCGTGAATATGAAGTTACCCTCATCGATTGCCTGGATCGTTACGACTCTGAACTGCTCGAGTTTCAGGGACTAGCCAAACCGAAAAATCGTTACTTCAGTACCGGGAAGTTTCACCGCGAGATCATCCCCAAGCCTGCGGCCTACCGGCATGTGCCGCGAAACTACGCGCGCTACGGCTTGCCGCTCCCATTGTTTCGCCAGAAGCTGAAGCGCACACGGCGGCCGGATGCCGTCCTGGTCACCTCCGGGATGACGTATTGGTACCCGGGCGTGCAGCAGACTATCGCTGAGGTACGGAAACGCTTCCCCGACGTGCCCGTCGTGTTGGGCGGCATCTACGCCACGCTCTGCCGTCAACACGCGGCTGAGCATTCGGGAGCCGATATTGTGGTCTCGGGAGAGGGTGAGCTGCCTGCGCTCAGGGCGGTGGACGCGCTGGTGGGAACACGGCGCAGCTACGCGGGTCTGTACCGGACGTTGGACGCCCTGCCCTTTCCCGCGTTCGATCTGTACGGTCGCCTGGGGAGCGTGCCCCTGATGACGTCGCGCGGGTGCCCGCTGAACTGTACCTTCTGTGCTTCGAGAATCGTCTCCGGAACCTATCGCTGGCGTGACCCTCGGGCAGTGGTGGCGGAGATCGAGTGGGATTTGAAGAGGCATGGGGTGCGCGAGATCGCGTTTTACGATGACGCCCTGTTGACCAATCACCGGAATCACCTCCAGATCATTCTCGACGAGGTGGTGCGCCGAGGTTGGCGGCTGTGTTTTCACACGCCCAACGGGTTGCAGTGCAAGCTCATCGAGGCAGAGGTGGCGCAGCTCATGCGCCGCGCTGGGTTTCAGACCATTCGCCTGAGTTACGAGTCGGGCAATCCTGCGCGGCGCCGCGACATGAGCAACAAGGTGAGCGACGAGCACTTCGGACGCGCGGTTCGGATTCTGTTTGCGGCGGGCTTTGTCAAGGGCCAACTCGACGCCTACGTCATGATGGC
>CAYQOI010000094.1:0-9842 GCA_964419085.1 uncultured Cytophagia bacterium
TGTCTGCACCCGGTCCGAACAGGCAATAGAACGCGGCGTGAACGACGTACAGCGCCATGACGCCGAGTTTTCCCACGCCGCTGTCGGGCCGCAGTCCGAGGTTCACCATCTTCACCACTCGGATGTTTTCGCTGTCGCCAAGGGCCGCGCTGAGGTCGTACCCCTTTCTGTACATCGCGTTGCTCACCACCACCTCGACGCGGCAGCCGCGCGAGGCGAGGTACGGCACCAGATTGCGGAAGAAGGGGGCCGCGGTGTCGAACGTGTTGAAAAATCGAATGCGCATCTGTCTTTCCATTCCTGGAAGAATAGGTTCAGCGAGCCGGCGCTAGAATTCTTTCTCCACCACAACGCCTTTGACTGCGGAGGAGGTGCCGGGCCCGAATTCCGCGTCGCGCTTGATCTTGCTCCAATTGTCTTTGAACCACTTGATGGTTAACTGCAATCCTTCATCGAACTGCATCTTCGGCTCGTAGCCCAGCAGCTCTCTGGCCCGGTCGATGGACGCCAGCAGGCGCTTCTTGGTGTCCCACACCCGCCGCTCGGCGCGAATGACCCCCGCCTGGTTGCCGGTCAACTCGTTGATCCGCTCCGCCATTTTCAGAATATTCACCTCGTGACCCGACGCGATGTTCATCTCCTGACCGATGGCTTTTTCGTAGTAGCCCGCGCGCAGCAAGGCGTCGACGATGTCCAGCACCCAGGTGAAATCACGCGTCTCCTCACCGCTACCGGTGAAGGGCAGGGGCATGCCCGAAAGCGCCCAGTAGATGAAATTGGGAATGACGTTGCGGTACTGTCCCGGCACCTCGCCCGGACCGTAGGAGTTGAAAAACCGGGTCTTCACCACCGGCAGCCCGTAGTGGTGGTGGAAAAAATTACCATAGAGCTCGCCCAGCATCTTCGTGATCTGGTACGGCGTGGTCAGGTGCATGGACATGAAATCTTCCTTCAGCGGCAACGGCGCGGCGGAGCCGTAGATGGAGCAGCCCGAAGAGGCATAGACAAGACGCTGCACCCCGCACATCTGCGCGTACTGGAAGATGAGCAGCGTCCCCAGCCCGTTGGTGATCAGGTCCCGCTGGGGAAAATCCACGGAGTTTTGATTGGCAAAAAATGCGGCCAGATGGTAAACGATATCGGGCTTGAGCGCGAAAACACGCTTCAAGCACACCTCGTCGGTCACCGAGCCTTTGACGAACATGACGTTGCGCAGCGAGGGAATATTCCACTCGTACGCAGCGGACAGGTCGTCCAGCACGATGACCAGCTTCGCCTTCAACCGGGCGATTTCACGCGTTAGGTTGGAACCGATGGCCCCGGCTCCCCCGGTAATCAAAACCGTCTTGCCTTCATACGCTAATTTGTAGTCTTCCATGAACCCGTTCTCCTCGGTAAGCTTGCCTCAATGGTGTTAGAATTTGTAAACCTCGCGCGCCCATGCCACGTAGCGACGAATGCCCTCTCGAATATCGATTTGGGGATCGTGCCGGAGGTCACGCCGCGCTTTGGAAAAATCGACGATCTTCGTCCTGGTGGTGAACTTTTCCTCGCCCTTGTATTCCACCAACCGCGAATCCGCACCCGTGGTCATCAGAACAATCTCCGCCAGCTCTTCGATGCTGATGTCCCACTCCTCACGGCCGCCGACGTTGTACACTTCGCCCGGAATGAAATTGTCGACGATGTTGGCAAACGTACGGCACGTATCTTCCACAAAATCAAAGATGCGCTTGTGCCCGCGGTAGACCGTGAACTTCTGGCCGGAGAGGGCTTTGTAGACAAAGATGGGGATGACCCCGCGGTAAGGGCTGTAGTACTCATGCGGCCCGTAGCACCCCACCGGCCGCACACGTACGGTCTCGGTGCCGAACATGGAGGCGTGGTTCAAGCACTGCAGCTCTCCCGCCCACTTGCTGATGGCGTAGTCGTTCATCTGCTTGATGGGTACCCGCTCCATCACATCTTCGGACATCAACTGGTCGTAGTCGCCGTAGACCTCCGCGCTGGAAAAAAAGATCATGCGGAACCGGTGCTGCTCCTGCAGCCGGAGCATGTTCTTGGTGCCGATCACGTTGGTCCGCCACAGATTCTCGTAGTGGTCCTCGCCGTTCCAGCGACCGTACTCCGCGGCCAGATGATAGACGTAATCGAATCGATGATTGCGAAACAAGGCGTCCATCTGCTGGTACACGCCCACATCCGCTTTAATATGCTGGGGATCAGGACCCTGGAGGATGTCGCAGGTCCAGACCTCATGGCCTCGGGAGCGCAGCTCGTTGGTGAGATTGGTCCCGATAAATCCCCGTCCACCTGTCACTAGGATCTTTGCCATAAAACCTCCTGTAGACTTTTTCTGGATTCATGCATGAGAATTTCAACGATTCTGTTGGCGGCATGTCCGTCGCCGTAGGGGTTGTTCACCGACGCCATCTCGGCCCGCGCGTTGGGATCGCGCAAAAGGAGGCTGAGCGCCTCGACGATGCGCTCCCGGCTTACCCCCACGAGGCGAGCATTTCCGGCCGCCACGCCTTCCGGTCGTTCGGTGGTTTCTCGCATAACGAGCACCGGCTTGCCCAGAGAAGGCGCTTCTTCCTGCACCCCGCCGGAATCGGTCAACACCACCGTGGCCCGGTCCATCAGCCAGACAAACGGCTCATACGAAAGCGGCTCGATCAAATGCACGCGCTCGTGTTCCCCGAGGATGCGGTGAACCGGCCGGCGGACGTTGGGGTTCAGGTGTACCGGGTAGACAAATGCCACGTCGGGAAAACGCTCCGCCACCTCGCGGATCGCCAGGCAGATGTTCTCGAAACCGGCGCCAAAGCTCTCCCGCCGGTGACCGGTCACCAGCACCATGGGACGATCACCCAGCACCTCCACCAGGCCGGAAAGCTCCTCGGGT
This sequence comes from uncultured Cytophagia bacterium, assembly GCA_964419085.1. GTDB lineage: Bacteria > Zhuqueibacterota > Zhuqueibacteria > Oceanimicrobiales > Oceanimicrobiaceae > CAYQOI01. Next base: position 2,906 of record CAYQOI010000094.1, read on the forward strand.
CTGTTCCGCTGAACCTTTTTGCGAATCCACAGCAGAGCGTCGATGACCGTGTTGCCGGTCACAAAGACCGTTTCTTCCGGCACGCCTTCGCGCAACAGCGCATCCCTGGCACACTCGGTGGGCGCGAAGTGATAATCCGTCAGCGGTGCCACGAGCCGGCGATTGATCTCCTCCGGGTAGGGCGCGAACTTGTTGCCCGTCCGCAGGCCGGCTTCCACATGCCCTACGGGGATCTGATGGTAAAACGCCGCGAGCGCACCACACATCGCGGTGGTGGTGTCGCCCTGGACCAAAACCACGTCGGGTCGCTCCGACGCCAGGACGTCGTCCAGGCCCGTCACCGCGCGAGCGGTTACCTGCGCCAGAGTCTGACCGGGAGACATGATCTTCAGGTCTACATCCGGCGTGATTTCAAACGGCGCCAAGGCCTGGTGCAACATCTGGCGGTGCTGCCCGGTGACGCAGACGCGGGAGACAAAACGCTCCGGCCTGCGGTTCAGCTCCATGACCACCGGCGCCAGTTTGATGGCTTCCGGCCGGGTGCCGATTATGGTGAGAATCTTTCTTCTGGATAAAGCGTCCATGCTAATCCTGTAGACTTGCCCGCAGCCCCGTTCCGGCAGGTGCGGTAGAGCGCCTCGAACCGGTCCAGTGCGGAGTTCAAATCGAAGTATTCCTTGACGAAAGCCGAGGTCTGCTCACGAAACCGCCGCCGGAGGGCCGGCTGGTCCAGCAACGCGATCAGAGCATCACGGAGCTCGGCCACATCGTAGTTCACGGCAAACCCCACGCGCTGGTGAATCAGCTCCGCGACGTCGGTGGTGCGGGTCACGATGACGGGGGTGCCAGCGTAGCATGCCTCCACGATGGTGGTGGGCAGCCCTTCCACGCCTTTTGTGGGTAGCACGTAAACGTCGGCGGCCCGGTACGCCTCGAATTTCTCCTGCCCGTAGAGCGGACCCACCAGCCTCGCCCGGTTCTGTAGTCGGAGCTGTGCGATGAGCCGCTCCGCGGTGGCGCCATAGCCATCGTCCGGGCCGACGATCAGCAATCGGAGATCCCGGCGGTGCTCACGGGCCGCAACCGCGCGGATGAGGAGCTCCAGCCCTTTTTTCTCGTGCAGCCGAGCCAGGAACAAAATGACCTTTTCATCCGGCTGGATCCCAAGCCGCCGCCGAGACGTTTCCCGGTCAGGCAGCTCCGGGCACACCGCGGGATCCAGCGGGTTGAAAATCTTGGCGATGCGGCTGGAGGCCACCCCCTGTCTTGTGTAATCTTCCACCTCGGTGTCGCTCAGCGCCACGGCGTACGAGGCCCGAGACAGCACAAAGCGTCCCACAGAACGGTCGAACACGCGTTTCAGTCGGGAGCGGCCGAAGCGGCTGGGCATGGCACCGTGCGTCTGCACCACATAAGGGACACCGTACCGCTGCGCCAGCAAGGCCGCACCCACAAACAGAAAGTGCCGGTATCCCTGGATGTGCACGACATCGGCCCGGCGCACCAACTCGCGGTAGCGCCAGAGATCCGGCGAGACGATGAATCCGATGGAATTCTCTTTGCGGCCCCACCAGAAGGCGCGAAGATAGGTCACGGGTACTCCTTCCCAAACGTTTTGAACAGAACGCCGGCTGATGCGAGACGTCTGATCCAGAATGTTCGTCGTTAATACTTCGACCTCATGCCCGCGCGACTTTAAGCCCTGCGACAAAGTGAGTGTCGTTTGTGGCGGGCCACCCCAAATCCGACACGGATAAAAGGCTAAAATGACTTGCAGAATACGCATCTTTTTCCCTCAGTGTGCCCGGAGCGTCGCGGTTTCGGCGGGCCTGCCGGGTTCCTGACACAATTCTCTGAAAAGTGCCAAATACTCGGGCAAGAGCGCACGCACCGAGTAGCGTTCCACCACTGTTGCTCTTGCCTCTTTCCCCATTTTCCGCCGCAACGGCGCATCCAAAACCAATCTCTCCAGATGGCTCAGCCACTCGTCAGGCTGAGAGACCAGGTAGCCGTTGTAACCCGGGCGAATGATCGAAGCGTTCACCCCGACGTCCGATGCCACCGCGGGTTTGCCCACCGCCATATACTCGATGATCTTGAAGCCACACTTTCCCTTCAAAAACGGTTCGTCGGGGTCAAGCGGCATCAAGCCGATGTCGAAGCTCTGCACATCCGCGACCTCCTCGGCCAGCGACCACGGCTTGTTGGTCACCTCCAACCCCGGGAAGGTCCATGGGGCACCGCTCACCACCTTGACCTGCACGCGGTGGCGCTGTTGCAGCACCCTGAGCGCAGGACCCACCTGATCCAGCCAACAGAGATTGTTGGGCGTGCCGATCCAGCCGATGACGACTTCTCCCCGGTTGGCTTCTCCCTCGGGCGGGCGGTAGACCTGCCGCGTAAAAGACCAGCGCCGAAAACGGGCCTCATCAATCTCATCTTCTCCTGTGTCCACGCCCGTGGGGATGACCACCACGCGCTGCGAGAACCCTTTAGCATAATCCGCGAGATAGTCGTTTCCCGCGATCACCGCGTCCGCGTGCCCGAGCGCGTAATCGATAACCCGCCGTCTCGCGGCAAAGTCCTTCTTCGGAGACCAGGAAAACGGTTTCACAAAAAGCGCGTCGTCTAAATCAAAGACGACCCGGCATTTTGCGGAAAGCAGCCGCGAGACAAAAGCCGGCAGAGGCACGCGATGATTGAACACGATATCGCTGCGCCTGAGACTTTGCAGCAACGAAATGAAGGTCGACGCGAGCTCGCCAGGAGAAAGTCTGCCGTTGATTTCCACCACATCTACCACCTCCACCCCAGCGTCTTCAAAGTAAGGCAAGTACTGGCTGACCCTGAACCGCGTGCTGGGCTGCTCCACTCCCCAGGGCACCAGAAAAAGCACTCTCGGTCGCATCTCGCTACCTCGCCCTTTCGTATCCCAACGCGGTCAACAGCTTCGTGTCGAGAATGCCAGAGGCAAACAGGAGGCGCAGGCGCAGGCGATCAAACCGGGAGCGCGGGGTGGGCCGGCCGATAATCGTCTCTGCGGCCGACTGGATCTCTCCTGAGCTCACAGGTAGTTCGATGAAAGCTGCCATCAACTTCAAGATCTGCACCGGATGCGCCAGCAGGTCTTCGTAGCGCACCAGAAGACTCGACTTGCTCTGTTGGTGAAGGTGCATTCCCGTCTCCACGTACGCTTGCCAAAGCCGGAAGCCCTGTGCGATGGTTGGGGGGAAAAGCACCTTCGTGCGCTTCTCAGGAGACGTCTTGAACTGCAGGAACAAGTTGCGCATCTCGCGGCGGTGGAGACTCAGCGCCACATCGACGCCGTTGCGCACCATGTGGATGACTTTCGCCTGCGGGAAGAGGCGGAGCCAGATGGGCAGAGTGAGCGTGTTGCGCGGGTCCTTCCAAGCCCAGCACGACTCCTCGGGAATGGGCCCAAACGATGCTTGGGTTGCCAGCCAGAGCCGCGTGGCAAGCTCAGCCCCTCTTTCCACGAAGTCTGGGTCGGACACTTTCGTCACAAAACGCCGGGGCGTGGTCCAATCCGCATCTGCGGAAGCAAGAAGCGCCTTGTTGATGTTTTGAAAACACACGGCTTCCATGTGGCCGTCCAACTCCCGGCCCACCTGCACGCCGAGCCGGGATAAAATCTTGGTCACCAGCGTTGTCCCCGACCGGTGCATCCCGATGATGATGACGGGTTGGCGGACCGCTGAGACTACCCGGGGTTCCAGCTCAGTTTGACTCTCCGCAGGCAGATGTTTTTCAATGTCGATCATTGTACCTCAATGTAAATTGATGATGGAAAATGTTCCGGCACAGGTTCAAACGGTTTATACTTTTCTGGCTGCAGGCCGTCATTGTCCTCCTGCGGGGTGTATTCGGGAAAGATGCTCTTCAGCGCGTCTTTGCGCTCATAGTGCAGATGACTCAAGCAAAAGAGAATCTTCGCACGATGGTTAGAGATCAAGTAGGCGCGCAGAAGAGACGTCTCGGTCCAGTGAAGAAAAGTGCGCAGCACGGCCCGTCGGTAGTCGTATGGCAGGTAGATGTCGTGGAAATGCACGATCACGCCCGGTCGAAGCCGCGGGAGCACCTCCAGGATGAGATAATTCACATCCCCGCCCGGCTTGACGGTGTGGGAGGAATCGATGAACAGCAAATCACCCGCGCCGAGCTCAGCAAACACCTCCAGAGGCACGGTTTGCACCGGTTTGGCGATAAGCTCCACCCCCGAAAGCGATCGCAGCTTTTGGGACGGGTAAGGTTCGATGGAGACAATCGACGTCGGCTCCCCGGTTTCGCTTTCGTTCAGCTCTGTGGCTTTGAGCATGCAATAGGTGGAAACGCCGCTCCCCACTTCAACGATGCGCGCAGGCTTGTAGTACCGGATGACCGCGTGGAGGGCCTGAGCCTCGATATAGCCGTACCCCGGACCAAAATGATTCGCCACGCCTTCTTTGAAGGCGCTGTTTCCTGCGTATTCGGATTTGTATCCCTCGCAAACCCGTTGCAACACAGCTACCTGCTCGTCCAGGTCCACGTCAAGGCCCGGCAACTCGGAGCGTTTGGCCCAGAGGTGACGCGTTTTTTCCAGTTCCACGATATTGGGCACCGGCGAGTAGTAGTGAACGGGTAGAATAAAAACACCAAACTTGATCCCGAGTTTGTGCAGACGAAGCAAGGCCCGTTTCATGGCGTAGCGATTGAACCTCATGTGCTCACCTCTAAATCCATCTTCGTTGCGAGAAATCAACTCCCCGTTTCAAAAAGCCCCTACTGAGTCGGTACCAGCCAAAGTGGCCCATCTGTACAAAATCGCAGAGGGCAGCACCATCATTTCGAGAAACAGGCTGTCGTAAACGACTAAGAAAGCAAAGAGCACCAGTATCGAAAGCGACACACACACATCCAGGGCGCCGCTGTCCGGTTTCCAAAACATCACGAAGCCCCGGCGCAACACCGGCCAAAAGAACGCTCCAAACACAATGGCGCCCACCAGCCCGTAAGACGCAAGAACGGTGAGGTAGAACGAGTGCGCGGTATAGATGATGTAATGGCCCTTATGCAACATCTGTCGCATGCCCTGCCCCAGAAACGGCGAGCGGGCGAAAATGTCAAAAGCCGTCGACAGAAAACTGACCCGTCCTGCCTGCACATCCACCAGGCGGGATTGGAACGCGTTCACCAGCAGGTCTGTTTCCGTGACCAGAGCCGGGAAAAGGAGAAAAAGCAGGGCCACAGAGACCAGACCTAAGATGGTGACCAACGTCCCGCCCTGCGCCTTTCCTCGAGACCGCACAAAGCGGCGCAATTGATAAACGAAAAGGCTGAAGACGAGCAAAAAGACACCACTGCGAGAAAAGGTAAACGCCACACAAGCAGCATGGACGACCACAAGGATGCCAAGGAACAGCCGACGTCGCAACAGTTTCGTCTTCTCCAAATAAGTCAGCAGAAAAAGCACGGCAATGGTCAAATAGATGGCCAGCACGTTCTGGTCGTTGAAAAACGATGCCACACGCGGAATGCCGTAGCCTGCCACCTGGGACCAGGCGGTCTCGTGTGCCAGCTTGGCGTCGAGAAAATCCGAAAAGGGCAGCAGGGGCACTTTCCCGGTGACCAGCCAACAGCCGGCCTGGTACAGCCCGTAGATCGCCAGAAAGGATGAGGTGACCAGAAACACCTGTACCACCTTCTCCCACTTGTCCCGATCGTCCACAAGCACCAGCAGAAACGTAAACATCGCCAACCAGAAACAGAGCAACAGCAAGTGAGAGGTCGTGATCGGCCGGGCGTCCAGCGGGCTTCGGAGCCAACTGAAGATGAAAATCCCCAGCATCAGGACGACCCGGGTCACCGTCTTGCCATCAAAGGAGAGCCTGGTTGTCCTCGGTTGCAAGATCACGGTAACCAGCGCGAGCAAAAAGAACACCCGGTAAGAATTCAGGCTGATCTGGCCGACATCGAGCCTGTAGGCATAGAAAATGGAGGAAAAAAGCCACAGGTAGATGATCCACAGCGGTTTTCTCCGGGTAACAAATGAAAAGACGAGGGCCAGCATGACGATCAGACCCAATACGGGATAGCGCGCCGACAGAAAGCCGACCGCAAAAAACGCGAGCAGGGCCGGCACGCTGACCACAACCCGTCTCACCGAAAGTTCACTCTGCATGCTTCCTGCTCCCTCGTCGAGACCTCAGCGACCGAAAGTCAATGTTTTCGCCTTCAGACCGCGATTCTTGCTACGTGAATGATGCCGCTTCTTCAGCTTGGCATCGCTATCCCCGTAGTAGTAGTAATCGTAATAGTAGTAATAGGAACCGTAGGTATCCTGGCGAGTGACGTTGTTGAGCAGCACGCCCAGGACTCGTGCGTTCACATGGTGGAGCAGTTCCATACCACGCCGCACCGCATCTCTGCGTGTCTGGCCCGCTTTCACCACGAGCAGAACGCCGTCCAGCATCTTCCCCAACACCGCGGCATCGGTCACCGCGATGAGGGGCGGGGTGTCAAAGAGGCAGAGGTCATAGCGTTGCCTGAGGGCATCGATCAATTCTTGCATCCGATTGGAGCCGAGCATCTCCGCAGGGTTGGGAGGAAGTACACCGCTGGTGATCACATCCAGGTTGCGCACGCCGGTGGCCTGAATCACGCTGTCGAGACTTGCTTTTTGCACCAGGACATTGGACAAGCCCAGATTCCGCTCTAACCCGAACACCTTGTGCAGCACCGGCCGCCTCAGGTCCGCATCTACCAGAATGGTGCGCTTGCCCTGCATGCCCACCGTAATGGCCAGGTTGGTGATGGTGGTGGACTTCCCTTCGCCCGGGCCGGTGGAGGTGACCAGGAAGCTGTGCAAGTTGTGCTCGGACTCCGAGAACTGCAGATTGGTTCTCAACGTCCTGTAGGCCTCGCTTACCGGCGACTTCGG
>CAYQOI010000095.1:0-4446 GCA_964419085.1 uncultured Cytophagia bacterium
CGCCACCTTCAGCCGCCAGCAGGGCGCCTGCTTTTTCGTACGTTGTTACATCTCAAAAAATCAGACTCATCTCGGCCAGCGTGGCGTGGTTGTCTGTCTGAACTCTTTGCTCAAGCACAAGGCGGAGCGTCCATCGGGAGCCAGGCCATTGAAGATTCATGTTTGTTACAAAAGAGGTTTTGCCCTCTGGCACGGTTCGGTGGTCAATCCGGCCACCAACGGAGAAAAAACTCAGGGGGAGAAATTCATTTTCCCAGGTCACCCGTCCAGTGGTGTTTCCGCCTGCACGTTCATATCCCAATCCTAATCTTGAAAACCAGCCGCCCTTGTAGTGCACAGCGAGGATTCCCCCCAAACTTCGACCGTCGTCGAGAAACAGATGCGCTCCCACCGAGTTCAGGCCGTGTCTATAGAAAGATTCAAGGAAAATACCCTTTGGGCTGGAATCGAATTCAAGGTCGGCCTCGTCTCTTGCCTCATTTGAGAGAGGAAGTGAAAGCTCACCCGGGAATACCAGGCTTGCGATGTTAAACCACCCATCCGCCGCATTTGTACCTGTGAGTGACTTATGCTGCAGGCTGACCGAAGGAGAGCGGCCATTGGGAGCGAAAGCCCTGCGGCTTTCACCGCTTTTATCAGCTACTTTTGCGCCGAGGATAAGCGGCGAAGAAAGCCCCAGTTTTCTGGAATCGTCCACCTGATTGAGTAGGCGATATTGTCCCACCTTAAGGTTGACGGAGTTAGAAAAATCATAGGTTAGGAAGAAGTCTTCAAATCTTCCGCTTCTGTCTTTTAGACTGCCATCGGATCGGGTCTGTAAACTCAGTATCCGCCACTCCAGAAAATAGCTAACCGGCGAATTGCCAATGGGACCACCGGAGATCAATTCGACCTTGTTGGGAAAAGATTTATCGATACCCCGGGAATGCTGACTCTCCCCGCGCTGCGTTATCCATAGCGCAAATGGCCAGGTTTTTTTAGAATGCTCGGTATCCGGGAATTGATAGCCATTTGCCAAAAAGTTTTCGCCAATTTGGTTAAGAACGGGCGGGATGAGGTGGCACGTATTGCAGCGAACATTATATTTTCGTGAAAAATACGGGACGCCGTACGCTTCACTGGATCTAAAAGCTTGAGAAAAGCTTGCCAGGAAGTCAGAACCTACCAGCGACGCTACCAGGACGAACAAAGAGCCAGCTACCGGAAATTTTCTCTTCTTGTTTTTGTAAAGTAACATTAATGCCTCCTATGAGATCAAAGTTGTTCCTTTCACCGGCCGCGAAGTACACGAGTCCTCTTCCCGCAAACAGAGAAGGCAAAATAAAAACTATATTTATCTTAGTCAAGATTTATTTTTAGGAAACCCTAAAAACGTTGGCCAGTCGCGTTATCAACAACATCTATCCCTGTGGCGTTCTTTTGTGCCGGTCATACATTTTATCGAGAGCGGTATGAAGGCCGCTACTCCAGGCGATGTCGATATGTGGGTGAAGCCGGAAGGAGCTTGCTCAGGAGATTTCTTGCAGAAATGTAAATTTAGCTTGCATTTTGCCTCCTTTTCGCGTATGTTTGTCCGTTTTGACGCCGGGCGACCCAAGCACCGGTTGGGACTAAAAGATCGCGTGCCGGGCGCCGATAACTGATGTTAATGTGACAATCGTGTAACGTTTTTGTGGAGGCAAGAGATTTGATGGAAGCCAAGCTGAGTAAGCGAATCTACACCCCGAGGTTTATCCTTCTGATCCTGGGGTTGGCCGTCGCTTACGCCTTACTCCTTTATTTCAGAGACTTCAGTTTTGTGCTGCGGTAGCAGAATAGAGATGTCGAGCAGGAAGGCCGCTAAGCGTAGCGGCCTTTTTCTTTTTCGTAGCCCGATGGGCGAGGAGAGTCTTGCGGTGCGAATGGAACACTCCGGCCTCAACTGCTCACCCGTTCGATGTAGCGGCCGTCTCGGGTGTCGATTTTCAGCACATCGCCTTCTTTGATGAAAAGGGGGGCCTGGATTTCGGCGCCGGTCTCAAGCTTCACCGGCTTTTGCAGATTGGAAACCGTGTCGCCCTTGACGCCGGGTGCCGCCTCGGTGACCTTCAACTCGATGAACGTCGGCAGCGACGCCGAAACCACCTGTCCTTCCAGATAAAGCACGCTTACGGTGTTTCCTTCCTTCAAGAACTTGAGCTGGTCTCCCAGCAACTCCTTTCTGATGTTGATCTGGTCGTACGTCTCGGAATCCATCAGGCAAATCTCGTCGCCGGCCTCGTACAGGTACTGCATTTCTTTGCTTTCCAGCCGGACCTCCTCGATCTCGTCGTGCTGGCGGAAGGTGAAGTCCACCACCTTGCCGGTCTTGAGCTGCTTCAGCTTGGTCCGGATGAAGGCATGGCCCTTGCCGGGTTTCACATGTTGGAATTCGCTGACGATCCAGATATCGCCGTTGTGGCGGATGGCCATGCCATTTCGGAAATCAGAGACTGATGCCATACATCCTCCATTGAAATGAATCTCGTTTCTGTTGCAAATTCGATGACCAAAATTAACAGGTTGGCGCGTAAGAAGCAACGGAAATCTCCGGCGGGCGCAAAACGAAGAGCTTGACAAGCTTGGGACAGTGTCTTACATTCATGCAAAACCGGACCGCAAACGGCTTGTGAAAATAGAGAAATTGAAGCCATCACTCAGCATCGTTATTCCCATTCTAAATGAAGAAAAAAGCCTGCCTTCCTTGCTGAACGATATCGGGAGAATCCAGCGCAGTCTCAACGGCAAAGTGGAGTTCATCATCGTCGATGGCGGCTCGTCCGACCGGTCGGTGGAGCTTTGTGAACGCGCGGGGGTCACGGTGCTGCATTCGGCCGCGGGCCGGGGACGGCAGATCGCGGCGGGCGCGGAGGCCGCCTCCGGCGAGTGCCTGCTCTTTCTTCACGCCGACTGCCGTCTCACCGAAGAGCACTGCCGCACGGCTGTGGAGAGATTGCGGCATCCCGAGCTCGTGGCCGGCGGGTTCACGCTGAGATTCGATGCCTCCCATCCCATCTTGCGGTTCGCGGAGGGGGTGAACAAAATAAGATTCCGCCTGACCCGGATCTTTTACGGCGACCACGGGATCTTCCTACGCCGCGAGACTTACGCCAGGATAGGAGGGATGCCCGAGCAGGCGTTGTTCGAAGACATCGAGTTTTCGCGCAAGCTGAAGCGATATGGTCGGGTGGAAATGGTGCCGCTACCGCTGACCACTTCGGCGCGGCGTTTTCGTGCGGGCGGGGTTTTGCGCACCTATCTCAAGATGGCAACGATGCACATCCTATACTGGCTGGGCGTGTCCGCCGAGCGCCTGGCCCGCTGGTACCAGAAGGGCGCCCGCCCTTGAATTCATAAACCGGGAGACCCGCCTTATGGAAAAAGCAGATTACAGTGGCGCATCCGCGGCAGAGCGAGAACGGGTAGTGGAGATTTTACAGCGCAACGTCAACGAGCTCATCGAACAGAAAAGGTCGCACAACCCGATGAAATTGCGCAGGACGGCCAACCGGTTTTGCGAGCGCATCCGGCAGGGGGGCGTTTTCACCGGCAAAGATTTCGAGCAGTTGCTTAAGCTCTTCCGGAAGCAGGCGATATTTTAGGCGCACAGGATGGCGCAAAACCGAAAAAAGCTCCAGGCGCTCAACCGCGAGATCACCGGGTGCCGGAAATGTGCGCGGCTGGTGGCGTGGCGTGAACAGGTGGCGAGAGACAAGGTACGCCGCTTTGCCGCCGAGAACTACTGGGGCAAGCCGGTTCCCGGTTTTGGTGACCCGGACGCGAGGCTTCTCATCGTGGGGCTGGCGCCGGCCGCGCACGGGGCCAACCGTACGGGCCGGATGTTCACCGGAGACCGCAGCGGCGAGTGGCTGTACCGCAGCCTGCACCGGTTCGGATTTGCCAACCAGGCGGAAGCGCGTGACCGGGACGACGGCCTGCGCCTCAGCGGGTGCTACATCACCGCGGCCCTCAGGTGTGCGCCGCCGCAGAACAAGCCTACCGCGGATGAACGGCGCAATTGCTTCCCGTACCTGTGCCAAGAGGTCGCACTTCTGCACAACCTGAAGGTCGTCGTGGCACTGGGACGGCTCGCGTTTGACACGTCGGTCAAGATGCTGCGGGAGCTGGGTCACGATGCCTTTGCACGCAAGCCTGTTTTCGGTCACGGTGCCGAGGTGGCCGCGGGGGAGATGGTGCTGCTGGCGTCGTACCATCCCAGCCAACAGAACACCTTTACCGGCAAGTTGACCGAAGCCATGTTTGATGCCATCTTCCGGAGATGCCGAGAGCTCCTGGACGATGGGAATAGATAAAGCTGCGCAGTGGGACAACACACGCGTGCTTGCCTCGCTTCGAGCCGGGTCAGGCCCGGGCGAGGCGGTTAACCTGTTCGCGCATGTGCTCACGACCGAGCGAATCTACTAGGAG
>CAYQOI010000095.1:4456-9804 GCA_964419085.1 uncultured Cytophagia bacterium
GAGCGGAGATGCGGAAACGACCCCCGGTCGCGGTCTCGTGCCAACCGGACAGCGGCTGTACGCCGGCGCTCCTGTCAACTGTTTGCAGCTGCCCACTCGGCAAGCCACTTCGAGAGGCGGACCATCTCGCTAAAGTAGACCCGCTGCACCCGTGTGCCGTCCACCAGCATCTCGTCGTGGATCTCGCCGTTTACCAACAGGCCGCGTTTCGGCCGATAGTGTCTGAGAAAACTCCGGAAGGAGCGCGAGACTTTCGGGGCCCCGACCTTGACTTCCACGGGTATCAACGTGTGGTCTCGTTCGAGCACGAAATCCACTTCGGCCTTAGACTTGGAGCGCCAGAAGCGTGCTTCTATCTCGGCTTTTAGGATTTCCTCGAATACAAAAGATTCGTAGATCGCCCCCATATCCGGCCGCAGCGTGGAGAAATTATCCAGAACCGCATTCCTCAGACCCGTGTCCACAAAGAAAACCTTGGGGATCTTGACAATTTCCAAGGATTTGTTGGTGAAAAATGGCGGCACGAGTTTTACGACAAAGGTCTTTTGCAGCAGGTCCAGCAGGCCTTTGAGCTGATGGACCGTTAGAGAACAGTCGGAGGCGAGACTGTTGTAATTGATGAGATTGCCATTTTGAACCGCCAGCAAACGGACCAGGGCAATCGTCTTCTGCTGGTCGAGCAATTTGGCCAGGCTGACGATTTCTCTCTGAATCAGCAGGTTGTAAAGGTTTTTGAGGACCAGCCGTTTCTCTTCCAGCGATTCTGCCAAAACAGCCCGTGGGTAGCCACCGTAGGTGACGAATTCCGCCAGGAGCTTCTTGCATTCTGGCTGGAGTTCAGGCCGGTCCACAAGTGGAAGAAGTTTCTCATTTCGGTGACGGAGAAATTCGCGAAAGGAAAACGGATAGAGATGAAATACAAACACCCGCCCCACCAGGAACTTGAGTCCTTGCAAGTAGAAATCCGTGACCGAAGACCCGGTCGCTACAAACTTCACTCGACCTTTGTACGTATCGATAAGGTATTTCATATGCTTGCCAAACGACGGGGCGTACTGCGCTTCGTCGATAAACACGGTGCGGTAGCCTTCTACGTGCAGGCTGGCGAAGGCTTTGGGGTCCGCTTCAAACAGCGCCAGCAGATCCACATCCTCGAAGCTGATGAGATTGCTCTTCGGGAACTGCGCGGCCACGTGTTGGATGAGGGTGGACTTGCCGCTCTGCCGCGGTCCTAAGATCAAGAGCATCTCAGGGCTGTCAAGATAGCGGCGGAGTGTATCTTCAAGATCGCGTTTGACATACATTGATATCTCAGCTATTTTTTGCTTTGTGTTGTAAACAGCCCTGCTAAAATAAAACTGATTTTGTAAAAAGTAAAGATGTTTTTTCATTCCTGGGTCAATTTCCTGAGAGGGCCGAGAATTCGGCTTTCGGTCTGCGCGAAAAGCCTTGTGACTTTGCAGTTGCCTTTCATCGATAGTTGTTGTATTTTTTAGAAAAGTGATTGGCCCGCTGAAGTTTCGCATCTGGTGCGTTCACTTAGCGGAGAAACTTAATCTGGAGGCAGCATGTATTTTCGATTCCCGCTCATCCTGATCGTGTTCTTCGGCATCCTGAGCGGCGTCTTGCTTCTCAAGGCGCGTCTGGAGAGCAAGGGTTCGCCCCCCACGGTCATCTCCGAGTCGGAACCCAAGACCGTAGACCTGCCCGATGCCGTGCAGCACGCCCTCAGCTCCATTCATGCAGAGGAGCTCCGGGCCCACCTGGAGTTTCTCTCCGACGACCTGCTGGAGGGCAGGGACACCGGCACCCGCGGCACGCGGTTGGCTTCTCTTTACATCGCCACCCAATTCCGGCGCATGGGGCTGAAACCCGTGGGCACGGCTGGCTCTTTTTTTCAGCCGGTCACGCTGTACCGTAAAAGGGTGCTGCCTACCACGACGTTGAAAATCGAGGTGGATGAGGAGATGGTGCCGCTGCGTTTCGGCGACGACTTTGTGGTGGTGCAAACCCCGCGCACCAGCGGCCTGGAGTTGAAGAAGGACCTGGTGTTCACCGGGTACGGGATTCAGGCTCCGGAATACGATTACGACGATTTTCAGAATCTCCAGGTGAAAGACCGCGTGACCGTGTACCTGAGCGGCGAGCCCACCTCCGAGAAGGACGAGTTCTTCGACGGCTCCAAGCGCACAAAATACTCCAGCGGCAGGATGAAACGACGAATCGCCCGCAAGCTCGGTGCGGCTGCCGCGATGGGGATCGTTATGCCGGATCTGCTGCAGCAGATGAGTTGGCAGAGCATCCGGAATTTCTACACACGCGGTCGGATTTCCCTCACAAACGAGTCCGGCGATTCCGATTTCGCGGCATTCGTGCTCGAACCCGGTGTCGGCGATCTGCTTTTCGACGGCACGGAGAAGGGATTTGCGCAACTCAAGCAGGAGGCCTCCCGCGGGCAGGTTCATCCGTTCGAGCTCAACAAAAAAGTGGAGTACAGGATCGATTTCGAGAACAAAACCATCGAGGACCGGAACGTCGTCGGCTTCCTGGAGGGTTCCGACCCCGGACTCAAATCGCAGATCATTGTTTTCACCGCACACTACGATCACATCGGCGTTGGGACACCGGTGAACGGCGATTCCACCTACAACGGCGCGGCCGACAACGCCTCCGGAGTCTCGGGCTTGCTGGAGCTGGCCGACGCGTTCTCCTCTTTGCCCAATCCGCCCCGGCGGTCGCTTCTCTTTCTGGCGGTCACCGCGGAGGAAAAGGGCCTGCTGGGTTCCGAGTACTATGTGGAGCACCCGCTTTTCCCGCTGGAACAGACCGTGGCGGATTTTAACCTGGACATGATCGGCATCGGCGATACCACCGGGATCGTGGTCTACGGTATCGACCGCACCACGCTGGGCGAGGAGATCCGGAAGGCCGCGGCGCGCGTGGGGTTGAAAATCTTACCGGATGAAATGCCGGAGCAACGCATCTTTTACCGCAGCGACCATTTCAATTTTGCCAAGCACGGTATCCCGGTGGCCTTTACGGGGTTCGGGCTCAGAAGAGCATGGTTCGACGAGTTCGAGAAATTCTACCACCAGCCTTCGGACGACCGGACGTTGCCGTTCAACTACCATTACATGAAAAAGCACATGCAGGCGCTTTTCCTGGCCGCGCTCGCGGTTGCCGACGCGGACGAGCCGCCCAAATGGGCGCCGGGAGACGAATTCGAGAACGCCCGTTCTGACGGCAAAAATTGATGTCCGTCTGCCCTGATGTGCCTTTAATTCGGTTGCTTTTTTGGGATTTTCTCGCTAAGTTAAACATAATTTGATTGCACTGCGTATCTCTTAAAGAAACGTGCTGAGGAGTCGTTATGGCGAATCTATGGGATGACATCGCTAAAACAATCCGCGAGGGTGTGGACGCGGTGGTGGAGAAGACCGAAGAACTCACCAAGATGGGCCGCATCAAGGTCGACATCTTGAACATCAAGCGCAACATCGAGAAGAGCTTCACCGAGCTGGGTGGCAAGGTCTACCATTTGTTGGCGGAAAAGAATCAGACGACGGTCGCGGAGGACAAGGCGGTCAAAGAAATCATCGAGTGCATCAAACTTCTGGAAAAAGAGTTAGAAGCGAAGAATGCGGAGCTGCAGGCGGTACGCAAAAAGGAGAGCGAAGCCGCCGCATCCAAGGCGAAGGCCGCGGCTCCAGCGGCTGCGAAGGCCGGCAAACCGAAGAAAACCACGGCGTCCAAGGGCACCACCTCGGCAAAAAAGACCGCGCCCAAGAAAGCCGCAGGGGGAGAGAAGAAGGACACCGGAACAAAATGAATGTGGAAGTGGAGCGGGAGGATGGGGGCGTGTCCGCAGGGCCTTAAGGCGGCGCTCCTTTCGGCTCTTTTGCCCGCCTTGTTGGGTCCAGCCGTTTTCGCGCAACCTGATCTTCAGATCGACTCCCTCCCGGTTGCGGAAATTTCACCGATTTTGGTCGCGGCGGTCGGCGACGTGATGCTGTCATCCTGGGTGGAACCGGTGATGGCGGAAAAGGGGCCCCTGTACCCGTTTCTCGGTACGTTGCCCTACTTGCAGCATGCCGACGTTGCCATCGCCAATCTGGAGGCACCCTTTGCCCGTTCGGGCACCCCCTTCGAAAAACGATTCAATTTCAAAGTCGCGCCGAGATACGCGGTGGGATTGCGTCAGGCAGGCATCGATGTGGTGAACCTGGCGAACAATCATATCCTGGATTTCGGCGAAGAAGCCTTGCGGACAACCCTCCACACGCTGGATTCCCTGGGGGTGGCACACTGCGGTGCGGGCGAAAGTCTCAAAGCCGCGCACCAACCGGTGGTCATCGAGAGAGGCGGGCGGAAGATCGCACTTTTCGGCTACTCCATGACCTTTCCCACCGAGTTTTACGCCAGAGACGACAGCGCGGGCACGGCCTACCCGGAACCGGAAATGATGCAGTCGGCCCTCGCCGCCTGGGACAAGAAGGTCGATTTCATCGTGGTCTCCTTCCACTGGGGCGCGGAGAAGCGCGAGACACCCAAGGACTATCAGATCTTTTTTGCGCATCTCGCCATCGATTCGGGGGCGGACCTGGTCTTGGGACACCACCCCCACGTGCTGCAAGGATTGGAGATCTATCGCGGGCGTCTCATCGCCTACAGTCTGGGAAACTTCGCGTTTGGTTCATACAGCCAGTACGCGGTGGACAGCATCATTTTGCGGGTCTACCTGCACGACGGCGGCCTGCTCTTCGCCCGCTGTGTGCCCATCAACGTCAACAACGCAGAGGTGGAATTTCAGCCGCAAGTGCTCACGGGTGAAGCGAAGCGACGCGTCATCTCCAAATTGCAGCGACTCAGTTCTCCACTAAACCCTGAGCGAGCGATTCTCGCCGACGACGGGCTCATCCTGGGAGACTGGGCTCCCATCCCGGAGCAGCAGCTTTTGACTGCCGCACTCAGCACATTCTGGAACCCAACACTGGCAGGCGAAGTTGGAGCCGCTCTGCAGAAACTTCGAGCCGGTGTGGACAAGTACGGCTCGGCTCATTGAACTTTAAACCGAATCGTCTCAGCCATGGAACTGAAGGTTCATGATCAGGAACTGCTTTTGCAGCAACTCTGGAAGAGCGGGCAGCTCTTTCGGGCACCCCTGACCACGGTCACGGGCCAAAGTGTGGAGGTCCTCTACGCCGGCCGCGAGAACCTGGATGCCGGCCCGGACTTCAAAGACGCCGTGCTGAAAATCGATGGCCGGCTGGTGCGCGGGGATGTCGAGGTGCATCTGGACGCAAACGGGTGGTATGCGCACGGCCACCACACCGACCCTGCCTACAACC
>CAYQOI010000096.1:0-244 GCA_964419085.1 uncultured Cytophagia bacterium
CCCTGGTACTGCCCCCGCAACGCACCTATCTGGAAACCATCCGCCAGGTGCGGGCCATTGCAGAAAAAATTGCCGGCGCGCTGCAAATCCACGGCCCCTTCAACATTCAGTTCATCGCCAAACAAAATGCGGTAAAAGTTATTGAATGTAACCTGCGGGCGTCCCGCAGTTTCCCTTTTGTTTCCAAAATGTTAAAACACAACTTTATTGACCTGGCAACACGGGTCATCATGGGAGAAGCTAT
>CAYQOI010000096.1:254-9783 GCA_964419085.1 uncultured Cytophagia bacterium
CTATCCAGCCTCTGAAAAACTCCCTGTTTGAAATGAATTACGTGGGGGTAAAAGCGCCGCAGTTTTCCTTTACCCGGCTGGAAGGCGCCGACCCCACCCTGGGGGTGGAAATGGCCTCCACCGGAGAGGTGGGCTGCCTCGGAAATGACTTCGAGGAGGCGCTTCTCAAGGCGTTGGTGTCGGTGGGATTCAAAATTCCCATCAAGTCGATTCTGATTTCCACCGGCCCGCTGGAAAACAAAGCGGAGTTCGTTCAGAGCGCGAAGTATCTTCGGCAGCTCGGTGTGGTGATTTACTCCACCCGCGGCACCGCGAAGTTCATGAAGCAGTACGGCATCGACGTCGAGGTGCTCCACTGGCCGCTGGAGAAGAAGCGCCCGAATGTGGTGGACTTTCTGGTGGACAGGAAGATCGATCTAGTCATCAACATTCCGAAGAATTTTCAAGAAGAAGAGTTGACGAACGACTACATCATCCGGCGCACCGCGGTGGATTTCGATATTCCCTTGATCACCAACATGCAGTTGGCCAGGCGTTTTGTGGAAGCGCTGGTGCGCAAGCCGTCGGAAGAGCTGCTGGCCAAAAGCTGGGATACCTACAATTAAGCCTGTGCCGAAGACATGACGTGCGCTGTTTTCGGCCCGTTCCCTCTCACCGACGGTCTGTGGCTCCGCAGGCTCAAGATTTCTTGTTGAACAACCGCAATATAGGTGACCCTCCTTGGATCGTTTGGTACGAGGCTTGCTTTCATAGAGCTGATTCCGCCGGATGGAGGTCTTGCTTCAACCTGATGGCATGGAGTGTCGTTGTTTAGTCGTGAAAAAATAAAATGTTAAGCGGAATGGAGGGGTCTGGGCAAATCCAACAGTTGGTCTGGCGGTGTAACACTTTGGGGCAGATTGTTTCAGGCTGAAACCGGTTTTTGAGCGGCAGCGGTCGAAAACCGGACAGGTGTCTTTCAATTGTAAATGGCGAGAAAAAAGAAAACACAAACTCCGACCCTGAACCCGCGAGTGGCCCTGCCGCTGGTCGTGCTGGCGGCCTTTGCACTGCGTTTTTGGCTGATGCACTACCGCTTTGCGGTGGCGTTCGACGAGGTGAACTATCTGAAGCTGGGTGTGAGCGGGCATCTGCGCGGGCTGTCTGCGGTGTTGCACACATACTGGTCGCCGCTGTTGCCGGCGCTGGTCTCGCTCAGTTCCGCTATTTTTCGAGACTATGAATTCGCCGGCCGGTTCGTTTCCCTGCTCGCCGGCGCGCTATTGCCCATACCCATATATTTTCTGGGCAAACACATTTATGGGCGAAACGTCGGTCTCATCGCTGCGACTTTGGTGGCGTTTTTCCCTCCTCTGGCATTTCAGTCGACCCAGATTCTTACGGAACCGGTTTTGATGCTGCTTGCCGCCTGGGCCATACTCTGGGGGTTGGTTCTGTTGGAACGGGAATCCGTGACGATGGTGGCTGCCACAGGTGTAGTCGGTGGGCTGCTGTACTTGACGCATCCTCTGGGCGTGGGATTCGTTCTGGTAACCGGATGCTGGGTTCTTTCTTCTGTGCTTCGACAGCGTTCGTGGCACATGCTTGTCATCGGACTGACTTACGTGGGCGCTTTTTTGGTTACTGCCTCGCCCTACTTGCTTTACCTGAAGAATAAAACGGGCGTCTGGACGCTGAGCGCGAAGAGCGCTGCGAACCAGCAGTTCGAGGCATACGAAGCCACCGACGGCGCAGACCCGTTTCGTTCCTGGGACCCGAAGACAAAAAGTGTGCCCATCGATTTGATCTATCATCAGGGGACTTTTCTGCAAGCCAGCGATAGTGGCAAGACTACGGTGAGTGAAATTCGGCCAGGCAAGTTTGTAAAAAAATATGTGGGGAATGTTTATGAGATCTTGAAAAGGTCCATTCCCCAGACCCTGACGACATTGCCGATGCTTTTGCTGGGGGTAGGATTGCTTGCCGGACCGCTAGAAAGCGGGCAGGGTAAGAAGGTGCTCTTTCTGCTCAGTTTTCTCGGTTTTTTCTGGCTGGGGGTAATTCCGGCATTTCACATCACCGAGCGCTATCTGACCCCTTTGTTGCCCATCTGTTTTCTGTGGGTGGCGCACGGTGTGCTTATCGTCTTTTCCTGGATGTCCGAATATGGACCCTTGGAGCGGTTTGCGGCGCGCATAAAACGTCCGCCATCACGAGTCGCGGGAACCGTGCTGGTCTTGATGCTGTTTCTATTCAGTTTCTTTCCAGAGCTAAGTCGAGTCCTGGCAAGGGAACCCAATTCGCGCGATTTCTGGGGTGATCCGGTGGAGCAAAAACGAGCCGGCTTGTGGCTGAAGGAGCACGCGACGGCTCCGCGGATCATTATGAGCCGGAATCACACGGTGGACATCTATGCGGGCAACTACAACATCGCCGATTCGGTGACATTGCCCACCTCACGCCTGGAGTCAGTTTTGGAATACGCAAAATACAGAGGCGTGCACTATATTGTCTTGAATGAGCGTTATGCGGAAGTCTATCCACATCTCCGGGCTCTGTTTCACGGAGAGGTGGAGGTGCCGGACCTCTCCCTGATTTATGATGAAACTGATGAGACGGGTCTCGCTACCCGGATATTCGAGGTGCGCTATCGATGAGCCTAAAAGTCATCCACGGTTATCTCTTTCGCGCGTTCCTCTTCTTTCTTCCGTTCCAGCTTGGTGCGTTTTACACTCACCTGCTTGACGTTGACTTGATCTATGCGTTCGATGCCACTCTCGGGCTCTTGTACGCGGTGTGGATCGCCGAGACTCGCTGGTTCCGGAGACGTCCGATCTATTGGGGGGGATTGACGATACCGTGGGTGTTGTTGCTCATTTGGACCTGTCTTTCGTTTGTGAATGCGATTTCCCTCACCATGGCAGGCATCGGTGTCTATATGATCGTCAAGGCTTTCCTGATCTACTTGTACATGATCAACAACATCCGCACCAAGGCCCGGCTACGGGTCGCGGTGAATTGGGTATTAGGAGGGATGCTCTTTCAGGGATTCTTGGGCATCGTGCAATATACAACCGGCAGCTCCTTGGGCCTGGAATTTGCGGGCGCCGTGTTCAAAGGGCGGAGCGAGTCTGGGTTGGCTCGGATTCGGGGCACGCTTGGCATTCCCAATCAGTTTGGAGCCTGGTTAGCACTCATCTTTCCTTTAGGGGTCAGTCTGTTTATATTCGAGCTCGAGAGGCGACGAAAGCTCTATTATGGACTTTCCACGCTGTTCGGTGCCTTTGCCCTTCTTCTCACATTTTCCAGATCTGCCTGGGCGGGCGTCATCGGCGGCATGTTGTTCTTTCTGGCCATTGTCACGTACAAACGTTTGCTGAAGGTCAAGTACATCGTCGCCATGGTGCTAGGCGCAATTGTACTGGCAGGGGTCGTGATCTATTTCTGGTCGCTTATCCAATTGCGATTTGAAACAGGCGCCACAGGTAAATATCGCCTGATTATGGCCAATATCGCGTTGGAATTGTTTAAGGAGAACCCCATTTTCGGCGTAGGGTTGCACAATTACCGATTTCACTCTATGCAGTATTTCCGCTTTTGGCAACCGGTGCACAACACCTATTTGCGGCTTTTAACCGAAACCGGTTTGCCGGGTTTGCTGTTTTTTATCTGGTTGGTTCTTCGTGCCATACGCGAAACGCTTGTGATGTTGCGTTCCAGAGACCGACTGATATTCTCCGTCGCCCTGGGAACGTTTTGTTGCATCGTCGCCTTTTTGACCGCGATCCAGTTCGGTCCGGAATATCACCATTATCGAGTCAAGGTGCTGTTTTGGGTTGTGCTGGGCATTGTTTTTTCTCTGCGCAAGGCTCATTTGCACTCGATGAAAGCGATGAAGGTACAACGGGAACGTAAGCTCGCTGTGCAGGAGCAAGGGCGGTCTGAGGCATCTCCGCCCGCGGCAGAGCGGCATAGCGCTGAATCTCCCAGTAACCCATTGTACTGAGCGGTGATTTACCAAAATGGGTCTCCCCGAACAAGGGGCTTTGCATCGAGTCGGCGGACGGCCGTTGTTGTTCAAGCGATGAAGAATTAGCATTGCTGGTTGCTGTCAATTAATGAGGCAAATCAGAGTTGTCGCTTTTCTGATTCATTCAGGTAGGACGACGATGAGATTTCGAGTCAGATTAGGTATTACACTGAACCTATTTCCAGCCTTGATGGCACTGGTTGCCGGTCTTTTGGATGGCTTGTTTGTGCTCTTTTCCGCGCGCTATTTGGTATGGAACCTCATGGATGCCGTGGCCTTTCTCGCCACCTCGGTGCTCGTGTATTTTGTGGTCGGTGTGGGTATAGCAGTCGCGGTCGCGCTGTTGCCCCCTCGTTTGTTCATCGGAAGGAACGAGTTAGACCAGAACACGCTGGTGGCCTTTTGTCTTAGCGTGTTTTTGACTTTGCCGGCGTCTTTGACGGTGATCTTTAAGGCCGTACCATTTTCCATTTTCACGGCGCGGTTCTTTCGCAACGTCGTGATCGTGGCGGCAATGCTTGCTTCGGCGGTGATTGTCACGCGTTTGATCTTCCATTTGCTCAAGAGAGCGTCCTGGCCGGAGAAGTTGTACAGGGCAATGAGGAGGCTGCATGCCTGGCATCGCGTTGTTCCAGGCGTGTTGGGTTTGGCGTTAGTGGTGGGGATAAATTATTGGATGGACCAGAGAAGCTCGGTGCGGTGGTCGGCCAATGGTGGCATTCCCAATATTTTGTTGATTTCATTGGATACGCTAGGTGCCCGCCACGTGAGTTGCTACGGGTATTCCAGGCGTACAACTCCTCACCTCGATGCGTTTGCTAAGAAAGGCGTGTTGTTTGAAAATGCGTTTTCGCACTCGAAGTGGACCTTGCCTTCACATATGACCATTATGACCTCGACCTATCCTGCCGTCCACCAGGTGATTTCTCGAAGTCGGGTGTTGGACAAATCATTCGTCACAATGGCTGAGATTCTGAAAAAATGGGGTTTCCGGTGTGGGGCTTTTGTGGACCGGGGCCGTTTTGGCCACGTTGGCGCGGCGCACGGCTTTGATCGCGGATTCGATTTTTATGCACATTACCCTGAACGATTCAGCAAGATTGAAAAGCTGTTTGTGGTCAGCCACCTACTCAATTTCGGTGAACAAATGCTTTTGCGGTTATCCGTTCCCGTTATGCACGCCTCGAAGATTACCGACGCGGCCCTGACCTGGCTGAAACACATCGGGCAAAATCGTCCCTTCTTTCTCTTTTTGCATTATTATGACATTCACTCAGAGGCTTACGCCAAACTCCCTTATGTTTCCCCGCCACCCTATAACACTATGTACTACCCAGATTATGATGGCAATTTTACGGGTTGTGGTGACGATGGTAGCTGTGCCTCGCTGTACCTGCTCCAGCTCGCAAGGAGGTATCGCCGAAACAAGCGCAGTATTCCGAAAAAAGATTTGAAATATATCGAATCCCTTTACGACGGCGGCATCTCTTATGTGGATGCGCAGGTGGGTCGGCTTCTTGCAGAGCTCGATACAATGGATCTCGACGAAAACACTCTTGTCATCCTAACGGCTGACCACGGAGAAGAGTTTCTGGAACATGGGCAGCTTTTGCACGGCCAATACTATGACGAGATCGTTCATGTGCCGTTGATCATGCGATTACCCCATGTGCTGCCGGAAAACCTGCGCGTTGATGCGGTCGTTCGCCACATCGATATTCTCCCGACAGTAGTCGACCTTTTGAATCTTGAACCGTTAGACCAATTTCAAGGTGAGAGTCTAATGCCCTACATGCGTTCAGATTCCACCGTTACAACTTCCCGGTCGGTTTTCGGGGGTCTGGACAAACCGGTCGAGGAGAATTACCCGCATCGTTTTGTGCGCACCGACTCGTTCAAGCTGATTGTGAGTTCTCCTTATGATTCCGAGAAAGTTAGGGAGCTGTATAACGTGATGGATGACCCGATGGAGTCGAACAATATTGTAGAACGCAAGCCTGACGTTGCCGCTCGCCTTGAGGAGCTTCTCGATAGATGGGAGAACCGATGTAAGGTTCTGAGAGAAACGCGCTTTCTCTCTCAGCAAACCGAACAGATCAAAGTGGACAAAGAGACGTTGAAAGAACTGAAGTCCCTTGGTTACATTCGGTAAAACTCAAACGAAAGAGGTATCTAGGGTTGGGCGGAGCTTCATGTGCCAACGGGTTGAGCCCAGAACCGGAACAGTAGGTGCACAATGAAAATTCTGATGGTAGACAAATACTTTTTCATCAAAGGGGGGGCTGAACGATATTTCTTCGAGCTCAAACGAGTGCTTGAGGCGAAGGACCACCAGGTCATTCCGTTTTCGATGAAACACCCAAATAATTTTACCACCTCCTATGATCGGTTTTTCGTCGACAACATCGAGTACAGCAACGGGTCGCTGTGGCGCAGTGTGTTGAATGCGCCCAGGGCGTTCGGCAGAATGGTCTACTCTTTACATGCCAGAGACCGCATCCGACGGCTTATCGAAACAGAGAAGCCAGACATAGCGCATCTCCATATGATCGATCATCAATTGTCTCCCTCGATCCTACATGTTTTGAAGGATTTCGACATTCCGGTGATTCAGACGGTTCATCAGTATAAACTCGTATGCCCAAATTACCGTCTTTACAATCCGCGTACGAATGGGATATGCGAAAAATGCTTGGACGGGCACTTCTATCATCCCGTGGTGGAACGATGCCACAAGGGTTCAACGGTCGCGAGCGCCATGGTGGCATTTGAGACGTTCTTGCATCGTCGATTCAGGATCTATGAAAATAACATCGATATTTTCCACGTCCCCAGCCATTTCATGGGTGAAAAGTTACTGGCCGCGGGCGTTCGAAAGGAAAAGGTGCGTCACCTCTTCTACACCTTGAAACTCGACGAATACGAACCTCAATTTGAGTTTCAGGATTACATCATCTATCTCGGGAGGCTCGCACCGGAAAAAGGCATTTTGACCTTGATCAAAGCGATGGCGAAAACCCAACAGACCAGGCTGCTCATTATCGGAGGCGGGCCGGAGCGTGACAGGCTGGAGAGATACGTGATGGAACATGCCGTGGATAACGTGGAGTTTGTCGGCGAGCGAGGCGGCGAAGAACTTCGATCGCTGGTGAGAAACTGTAGATTTATGGTGGTGCCTTCAGAGTGGTACGACAACTCGCCTCTGGTCATTTACGAGGCGTTTGCCTACGGCAAACCCGTGATCGGCGCGAAAATGGGAGGGATATCGGAACTTATCGACGATGGGCAAAACGGCTTTCATTTTCGTGCCGGAGAAGTCGACGAGTTGGCTGACAAGATCGCTTTTCTGGATTCCCATCCCGAGTTGATCGGGGAATTCGGACGTCGGGCCCGGGCTAAGGCCGAAACTGTGTTCTCGCCTGAACACCACTACCAACAGATATGTCGCTGGTACGACGAACTCCTCACCGTGGCCATCTAATAAACATAATCCCGACTATTTCATGAAACCAGGTAAGGTTGCCTCCAATTCGCTTTTTGGTCTCTCCGGAGAGATCTTCAGCCGCATTATGCGCTTCGCACTGGTCATCGCTGCGGCCCGCATGCTTGGAGACGCCGATTACGGTAAGATTACGTTTGCGATTGCGTTTGGTGCCCTGTTTCTGATCCTGGCGGATTTCGGTTTGCACGAACTGCTGGTACGGGAAATCGCCAAGAAACCACAGGACGTCGAGCGGCTTCTAGGGAACGGTCTCCTGATCAAATTAGGGCTGTCGACGGTTACCGCGATTAGTATTTACCTCGCAGGGAAGCTTAGCCACAAACCTCACGACGTATTGATGACGGTATATGTCATCGGCGCGGCGCAGATCACCGGTTCTCTGGCCGAATATTTTTCCACCGTGTTTCAAGGGCTACAGAAACTGAAACACGATGCCATTGCAAACGTTATTCTGAGTTTCTCAAATACGGTGATCGGGATCATCGTGCTGGTAGCAGGTGGAGGTTTTCTGGAGCTTGCCTGGGTGTATCTGGTCGCCAGGTTGTTGAAGCTCATTTACTGTCTTGCCCTGGCCGCGACCAAGTTCGTGCGTATTCGCATTCTGGTGAATACCTCCTTGCTCCGTTTTCTGCTGTTCGAAGGTGCGGTATTCGGCATCACCCGGTTCTTCGCCGTGATGTACACCAATGTGGATAGCACCATGCTCTCTTTCATGGTGGGGGACAAGGAAGTCGGTTGGTACAACGCCGCCTACCGGTTGATCTTTGCGATGATGGTGATTCCCATTGGGATTATGCGTGCGGTCTATCCAGCGCTTTCGGCTTACTTCAAATCGGATCCCGCAGCCTTCCAGAAGCTTTTTGCCAAGACGACCAAGATCCTTTTTTGGACGGGGACCTCCATCGCCAGCGCGGTCTTCGTGTTGGCCGACAAGATCATTTTATTTGTTTACGGCAGGGCGTACGTCAACGCAGCGATTGCTTTGAGACTTTTGGTGTGGTCCACGGCGTTTTATTTCGTCGGGGTGGTGATGACAAACGTCACGCGTTCAGCGGGGCAGCAGCGCTTCACCGCAAAGGTGGTTACCGCCAGCGCCTTTCTCAACCTCATCTTGAACTTCATTCTGATTCCGAGATATAGCTACGTTGGTGCAGCTTTTGCTACGCTGATGTCGGAGTTTTTTACATTCAGTTTTCATTTTGGGTTTGTGGGAAAAAATATCGTCAAATCACCTTTGTTAAGTTTGTTGCCCAAGGTTACGATAATCAATACGGTAATGACGATATCATTGTGGTTTTTAAACGATTATCCCCTGTTTGTTTTGCTCGTCACCGCAGTGACGGTAAATTTCTTGATGGTGTTTGCTCTGAAATACTTTAACAAAGAGGAGATTTTGGCTTTTCGGAGGATGGGGGCATTCCTGCCGGGCAGGACGTCTTGATTATCAAAATGAAACAGGCGGCCCAAAATGATACATGAGTTACGATTTTGAATTACACTGCTTTTCTCCAAAGAGGGCAACTATCTCTGTTTTTGCTTCCCTCGATAATGAGAACGGGTAATGCGCGCGAGGAAGGAGAATCAGAAACGGGACCGTGCCGGGATTCAGCACTCCAAGGAGGAATTTGTTTCACAGAACAAGCGAGTCTAAGGGGAAACCGAGAGGAAGGCGTATCAAAAGAGCGCGCGTCGTCTCACAAACCCGTTGTCACCCAAGAACCTCCAGAAGGGCGCAGCGCGGCCACCAACGGAAGACTTTTTCGACTGTGTTGTTTCGAAGTCTGACACATAGGCCGTGAGATATAGAGCAGGAAATAATGAAAATTGTGTATTTCAACTACCTCTACGACACCGACCAGGATTGCGTCGGCGCGTCGGTTCACGTCAAGGAATTCGTGTCTGCGATGAAGGCGCAGGGGTATGAAATCAAATCGTACAATCTCAACCCCGCGCCCGTTGCTTTAAACGGCAAGCTTTCGATGAAGGGCCGGGTGCGAGCCTGGCTTAAGCGCAGGTTG
>CAYQOI010000097.1:0-1427 GCA_964419085.1 uncultured Cytophagia bacterium
TCCAGCTTGTAGTCCTGGATGATCTTGTCCTCTTCCAGCAGCGCTTCGGGCTTTGCCGCCTGGTAGGTCATCTTCGAGGTGGTGTTGTTCACCAACCGATTTTTCAGATCTTCCGCGTCTTTGGTAATGAACACAAATGCGACGTTTTTGTCCTGCAGGTGTTTTTTGATCACCCGGTTGACATCGTCGAGCGTGAGCTGCTTGAGCTTTTCGGAGATGGTTTTGGTGAAGTCGCCGATGCCGTAGTAGCGGCTGTCCAGTGCGTAACCGAGCTGCCGGTCCTGCGTCTTGGTCAGGATGTTGACGAATTTGAGCAGGTAGTTCCGGGTGGCCTCGAAATCCTCTTTGGACAGCCCGTCGGTGATGAGCTTGTGTAGTTCGTACATCGCGACGCGGGTGGCGAAGTGGGCTTTTTCGTTGGATTCCACTGGTCGAATCCAGACCTGGAAGATCTGCTGTTGCCGTCCCAGGTTGGGGTCGGGGTGGAACTGGAACATGCCGCGCGGAAAATATTCGATGTAGGCGTAATCGCCGTAATTCATTCCGCGGATTTCCCGGATACGCTGGTAGAGGTGGCTGTTGGATGAGCGGTGCTCGCCGAAGTAGGACCGTACCAGCCAGAGCGCGGCGAAATCGTCATCTTTGCGGGTCACGTCGATGGGGAAGCCAAACGAGACCGCGACCGAGCGCGTGTCTTTTTGAATGATCTCGGCTTCGAAGCCGTCGATCTTCCGCGGTTCGGGCAGGGTCAGCGCGCTGGCGGTACCCTCCGGAAGTTTGCTGAGGTCTTTTTTCACCCGAGCCAGAAAGTCGTCGGAAAAGTCGCCTGCCATGCCCAGCACCAGGTTGGCCTGGGTGTAATTGTTCTGGTAAAACGCTTTCACATCATCCAGCGTCAACTTCTCCACCGCCGAGATGTGGCCGAGATTGAGGTGCCCGTAGGGGTGCCCGCGGTAGATCATCTCGTAGAGCACTTCCTTGCCCAGCTCTTCATCGTTGTTTTGGCGCAAATTGACCTTGATGGCGTTGATGAGGTTTGTTTTCACCCGCTTGAAATCGTCCTCATCCCACGCGGGGTTGAGGAGTTGCTGTGAGATGATTTCGTAGTATGCCCCGAGATTGTCCTTGTGCGTGGTGCCGCGAAATACGGTCATCTCCTTGTCCACCTGGTTGCCGAAACCGGCGGCCAGCGGGTAGAGCGCCTTCTGAATGTCTTCGTAGCGCATGCTCTTGCTGCTGCCGTTGGTGATCATCGCGGCGGTGAGTTGAGCCAGCCCTTCCTTGCCTGCCGGGTCTTTGGCCGCGCCCACGTTGAACAGGATGCGGAAGTTGATGATGGGCGAGTCGCTTTTCTTGAGTACGGTGGCGATTTTCGGTGCGGTTTGCTGGGCTTTCCTGACGATTTCGTCGATGGAGCCGGTTTTACT
>CAYQOI010000097.1:1437-9685 GCA_964419085.1 uncultured Cytophagia bacterium
CGCCACTTCGGGCAGCGGCTCGCTGGCCAGGGAGACCACCACCATATTCTGGTCGGTGAAATACTCGTTGGCCTTGGCCAGAATGTCGTCGGTGGTGATGGTGTCGTAGAGACGATAGACCCGGTTGATGGTCTCCGGATCGCGTGTGCGAGCGACGTAGCCCACCAGTGCGCTGGCAATGGCTTCGGAGTTGTCCAGGCTGTTGGCGAAGGAGTACTTCAGATTGGATTTGATGTCCGCCAGCCGTTTGCCGGAAACCGGGTCGGTGCGCAATTGGGCGAAGGTCTTGAGAATTTCGTCGCGCACGTACCAGATGTCCTTGATGTTTTTCACCCGCGCCGCGACGGTCAGCAGGTACGGGTCTTTGCGGTCCGGGAAATAGGGCCAGAGTTGGTCCACCTTCTGCTCTTTGACCACCAGCTTTTGGTACAGCGGCGAGCTGCTGGAAAATGCGATCTGAGACAGCACGTCCATGGTGGCCATGTCGTTTTTGCTTTCGGAGAAAGCAGGGCCGTGAAAGGCTACCGTAATCCAGGGGAGAGTGGGGCTCTTCCACTCCACGTGCCGGTACACCGGGCCCTTTGCCGGGGGTTCCTGAGGAATCTCTGCGCGGTAGTGGCCGGGTTTCCAACTACCCCAGTACTTTTCCACCAGTTTGAACACCTGGTCCGGATTCACATCCCCGGCCACGATGATGACCGCATTTTCGGGCCGGTAGTAGCGCCGGAAGAACTTCAAGCTGTAGTCGTACTGGTTGGGCATGTCTTCGATGTCTTTCAGGAAGCCCATGGTGGTGTGCTTGTAGGTGTGTTTTGTGAACGCTGCGTCTCGCTGTACCTCGAACAACTTGTTGAGCGGATTCGCCGAGTTCTTGTTGTACTCACCCAGCACCGCCTTGGCTTCGGTTTTGAAATCCTCTTTGGAGTATTTGAGGTTCTGGAACCGGTCGGCTTCCAGCATCAAGACGGTCTCGAGATCGTCTTTGGAAAAGGTGATGTGGTAGTTGGTGAGGTCGTCGGAGGTGTAGGCATTTTGGTCCGCGCCGGCGTTTTTGAGGATTTCGGTGTACTTTTCGCTGGGGAACCGTTCCGTGCCGCGGAACATCATGTGTTCGAAGAAGTGCGCGAAACCCGACTTCCCCGGTTCGACTTCGTTGCGGGAGCCGGTCTGTACCGGAATCTGCAGCGATACGATGTTTGGATAGTCGGTGGGCACAACGATGACCCGAAGCCCGTTGGGCAAATCCTTCATGACGTATTTGTAGGGAAAAATCTTCGTTCCACCTGTGTCATCGTTTGCCGCCATAACACCTCCCGCGATAAATAGGATAAGTGCAACCACTGAAAGTGCAACCTGTTTCATGGTTTCATCTCCTCCGGTTTGATAAGAACGTCTGTTTTTGGAGAATGGAAAATCGACCAAAGTGGTAAACGTTGTTTGCCGAAAATAGTTTCCCGCCGTTCGCCGGTTTCCATGGAAATTGGTTGAATTCCTGCTGGTTTTTGTCTAACTTGCCCGGTATCCTTCACAAGAAACCAGGAGGCGTCATGAGAAAGTACGTCGCTTTTGCCCTGCTGGTGATTCCGGTCGCTTTTGGACTGGTCTTCGCCGGCCCCAAAACATCCCTCCAGATCCATTTTCAGAAGTACACGCTTGCCAATGGGCTGGAGGTGATCCTTCATGAAGACCGCTCCGACCCCATCGTGTCGGTCGCGGTGCTGTACCACGTGGGCTCGAACCGCGAGGTGAAAGGCCGCACGGGGTTCGCGCATCTGTTCGAGCACATGATGTTTCAGCAGTCGCAGCACGTCGGCGAAGACCAGTTTTTCAAAAAAATACAGGATGCCGGCGGCACGCTGAACGGTTTCACTTTCGAAGACGGGACGGGGTACTACGAGATTGTCCCGGAGAACGCGCTGGAAATGGCGCTGTGGCTGGAGTCGGACCGGATGGGCTGGTTGCTCAGCACCGTCACCCAGGAAGCGTTCGAAAACCAGCAGGATGTGGTGCAAAACGAAAAGCGGCAGCGGGTGGACAACCGACCGTATGGCCACACGCGTTACGTCATCAACAAGAATCTCTACCCGGAGAACCACCCTTACAACTGGCAGGTGATCGGCTCCCTGGAAGATCTCAAGAAAGCGACGCTGGAAGATGTACGGAACTTCTACAAGCGCTGGTACGGCCCCAACAACGCCACGCTGGTCATCGCCGGGGATTTCGATGTGGCGCAGACCAAGGCGTGGGTGGAAAAATACTTCGGGGAAGTCAAGCGGGGACCGGAAGTGACCGACCCGAAGCCCTGGCCCGTGAAACTCAGCGAAACCAGGCGGGTCTATCACGAGGACAACTTCGCCAAATCGCCGGAGCTGAACATGGTCTTCCCGACACCGCAGCAGTACACCAAAGATGTGTACGCCCTGGACCTGCTGGCGAGACTTTTCGCCGACGGCAAAAAAGCGCCCCTGTACAAGGTCATCGTGGAGGAGAAAAGGTTAGCGCCGTCTGTTTCCGCGTCTGAAGGGGCCAACGAGCTCGCGGGTGTGTTTCGGATTCGCATCCGGGCTTTCCCGGGGAAAAGCCTCACCGACGTCGAGAACGCGATCAAAGAAGCGTTCGCCCGCTTCGAGCGCGACGGGTTCACGGAAAGAGATCTGGCGCGCATCAAGGCGAAAACCGAAACCGACTTTTATGGCGGCATCTCCAGCCTGCTGGGTAAATCGTTTCAGCTTGCGTTTTATAATGAATACAAAGGCTCGCCTGGCTTCATCACGCAGGACCTGCAGAACTATCTGGATGTCAGTCACGACGACATTATGCGGGTTTACCGGGAGTACGTCAAAGACAAACCGTACGTCCTGACCAGCTTCGTGCCCAAGGGACAGGCGAATCTGGTGGCGGAGAATTCGGTCGAATTTCCGGTCGTGGAGGAAGCCATCGTGGCGGAAAAGGGGGAAGAGAAAACCGGTGTGGCGCAGATCGAGGTTCCCAAAATTCCGTCCAAATTCGACCGCACCAAGGAACCGCCCAAAGGTCCCGATCCCGAAATCAAGCTGCCCCACATCTGGAAGGACAAATTCCAGAACGGGTTGCGACTGTACGGGATCGAGCAGCACGAGTTGCCGCTGGTGCAGTTCTCCCTCACGCTGAAGGGTGGGCTGCTGCTGGACAATCCCGACCTCATCGGTGTCGCCAATCTCATCACCGACGAGATGATGCAGGGAACGAAGAACAAGACACCCGTGGAACTGGAAGAAGCCATCGATGACCTCGGGGCCAGGATACGCATGTACACCACCGATGAGTCCATTGTGATTCAGGCCAACTGCCTCGCGTCCAGATTCGACCAGCTCGTTCCCATCTTCGAAGAGATCCTGCTGGAGCCCCGCTGGGACCAAAAGGAGTTCGAGCGGTTGAAACGACAGACCATCGAGAGCATCAACCGTCGCAACGCGCAGCCCTCGGCCATCGCCAGCAACGTATTCAGAAAGCTGATTTACGGCGAGAAGAACATTCTCTCCAACTCGACTTTGGGGACGCCGGAATCCGTACAAAAGATC
Organism: uncultured Cytophagia bacterium; assembly: GCA_964419085.1. Lineage (GTDB taxonomy): Bacteria > Zhuqueibacterota > Zhuqueibacteria > Oceanimicrobiales > Oceanimicrobiaceae > CAYQOI01. Next base: position 4,998 of record CAYQOI010000097.1, read on the forward strand.
ACCATCGCGGATCTGAAGAACTATTACGAGCGTTACTTTTCTCCCAGCGTGGCTTACCTGTCTGTGGTGGGAGACCTGCCGCGGGAAAAGGCCGTGGCGGCTTTCAAGGCGCTGGAGCAGCGGTGGAAGGCCAGGAAGGTGACGTTTCCCGAGTTTACCGCACAGACTCGTCCGGAAAAGGCCCACCTGTATTTCGTGGATGTGCCGAAAGCCAAGCAGTCGGAGATTCGCATCGGCTACCTGGCGCTGGCCTACACCGATCCGGACTTCTATCCGGCCACGGTGATGAACTACAAGTTGGGCGGAAGTTTTAACGGCTTTCTAAATATGATCCTGCGGGAAGAGAAAGGATACACCTACGGTGCGCGCTCCGGTTTTCGCGGGAGTGAGTTTCCCGGACCGTTTGTGGCCTCCGCCGCGGTGAAATCCAACACCACGTTTGAATCCATGAAGATCTTCAAGGAGCAGCTCACTCGCTACCGCAATGGCGTCTCCGAGCGAGACCTCGCGTTCACCAAGAATGCGCTGGTCAAGTCAAACGCGCGACGTTTCGAGACCCTGGGCGCGCTCATGAGGCTCGTCAACAATGTCGCGCGCTATGGTCTGCCCGATGACTACATCAAGCAGCGAGAAGCGGTGGTCCGCGACATGACTGCTGAAAAACTCAAAATGTTGGCGCAGAAGTACATCGTGCCGGAACACATGGTTTACCTGGTGGTGGGCGACGCCGAAACCCAACTCGAGCCGCTCAAGGCACTCGGTTTGGGAGAACCCGTCCTGCTGGATAAGAATGGGAAGCCTGTGGCCAAAGGCGAGAAAACGACCATGAAGTGACGCCCGCGACTTCTCTGTGAAAAAGGCCCGCCCAGTGCTCAAGCCGGGGCGGGCTTTTTTGCTTTGTGGAGGTCTGTCTGCGCCATTTCCCAACCGAGAAGGGCCTTTTTCCTGACTGTTCCCCCGCGATAGCCACCGAAGTCCCCGAGCTTGCGGATGACACGGTGGCAGGGGATGAGGTAGGCCACGGGATTCCGGGCCACAGCGTTGGCCACCGCGCGCACAGCTCTTTCTTTGCCGACCCGGCGTGCGAGGTCCTGGTACGAAATCACCTGTCCGGGCGGAATGCTGAGGAGGGCTTCCCACACCTTTATCTGAAAGTTGGTGCCGCGCAAATGGAGCTGGAGACCGCCTGGCGGTTTGTCTCCTGCAAAAATCTCACGGACAAATCGTTCCGTCCGGCGGTCGTCGCGTTCGAGCAGCGCGTTGCGCCAACTCCGGGACAGCAGGTCCAATTCAGCCTTCAGGGTGTCTTGCTGAACGAAGGCCAGCCAGCAGATGCCGCGGTCGGTGGTCGCGAGCAGACACGTGCCGAAAGGCGTGGGGTGCACGCCGTACGCGATCCGAACCCCTTCGCCCCGGGTCTTGTACTCGCCCGGCGTCACGGCCTCGCACGCCACGAACAGGTCGTGCAAGCGTCCCGGACTGGAGAGACCGCTTTCGTAGGTGGTGTCCAGCAGATTGCGGGAGGCGTCCAGCAGGGCCTTGGCGTGCTCCTTTGTCAGAAACTGCAGGAAGCGCTTCGGGCTGATCCCCACCCAGCGGCGAAACAGACGCTGGAAATGAAACTCGCTGAGGTGGACATGCGCGGCGATTTGGTGAAGGCTGGGTTGCTCCTGAAAATGCGTCTCCAGGAATTGAATGGCCCTTTCGACGCGCTGGTAATCGTAACACAGCTCTTCGTAGTGCGAAGTCATGGCTTTTCTCCGACTTTGTTCCTCCAAAAGATAGGAGAATTTCGGTGAAAAACCACCCGGAACTTGCGGACGTTCGTGATCCTGCAGGTACGCCGAGTTTTGCCGTGCGTGGCCGGGAGGGACCGAACACGGCTCACAACGTTTTGTACAGCGCGTTGAACAACAATTTGAACGTGCCAAAGGTCTGGCCGCGGTGCTGCACTCTGAAGCCGTAGAGAATCGCCCGGCCCTTGCCCACCGGAATCTCCGCCAGCGCGACCTTGCCGTAGAGCTTCTCCTCTCCCACGGCCCAGCCGCTGAGCAGGACGTGGCGGGTGCCGTAGACGCCGGTCTCGCGGATCTCGCGATGGTAGGGCCGAAGCTTCAACGCCACGGGATTGTTGACGTAAACCGCGGCCTGCGATTGCATCCCTCGTGTCAACGGCGATGCCGGGTCAAGATTGAGCTGAAAAATGCTGCCCGGCGCAAAATAGTCGTTTCGGTTGACTTTTTTTAGGGTGTTTTCCGCGGGGAGCCGGAGCTTGTCGATGGCGAAATTGCAGGCTTCACCCAAAAACAGCACCGTGCCGCCGTCTTGCAAGAACTGTTTGACCTTGGTGATGCCCACCTTTCCGATGCCGCCGGTGTACTGCTTGCGCACCTGAGGCTCGCCCAACACGGGCGTGCTCGGCTTCTCCGGCTTGCCGTCCACAATCCAACTGGTGGCCTCGCTGCCGAAGATAAGCACGTCGTATTTGTCTCGCCACCTGGAGGACTGGCGAAAATCGGCGTTGTGGACCAGGGTGTACTGAAACCCAAAGTTGTCGAGCACCAGGCGCAGCCAGCCCTCGTCGTACGACCAGGGGAGCCAGGGTTGGTAGACGGCGATGCGCGCGGCTTTGAGTTCGTGTTTGGGGTGCTCGTCGGTTTCGCCCAGGTTGAGCAGCGGAACTTCGAGTTCCGTGGCTTTTTGCGCCAGCCCCTGGGTTTGTTCCGCAGTCACCTCCACGAGAAAATCGCCGGCCGCGGCCGATTTCATCGCCTCGCCCAGCTCGAAAACTCGGCGGTCCGAGTCCAGCAGCGCGTTGACCAGCATGAAGCTATGGGTGAAGCGCCGCGGGATCGCGTACCAACCCGGAGCGAGCGACGTCACAGACATCTCCAGCCTGGGCTCCACCTTTTCCATGGCCACCTCGAATGGCTCTTCCACCTCCACGGTGCTGACCCCGAATTGTAACGGCAGAGTCCAGGCGGTGACGTCGTAAGGCTGCCGCGGCGGGCCGCCGGGGTATTCGCGCAGGTTCGGGTACTGTTGCGTTTCCAGCAGATCCTTGATGTACGCGCGAGCCGGTTGCGCCAGGGGCACAATGAAATCTCCCTTGTGAAACGTGCCCGCGCTGGTGGAAAAATCGCTGCGCGCCCGGTAGATGTCCACGTTTGCAAACCGCAGGCGGTGCAGCATTTCCACCGCGTTGTTGGGATCATGCTGCTGTGCGGGGACCACAAACGCAAACGGGTGTCCTTTTTTGCCCGCCGCGATGGCTTCCCGGTTGAGGCGGTAGAAGTTGTGTTTGAATTTGCTTTTGTAGGTCGCGGCGAGGTCCAGCATGGAGTAGGTCGCGGCCTTTTCGTATTCGATGATGTCGCGCAAGTGCCACCAGCCGCCGGGCCAGGGCGCGAGGAAATTGGTTTGCTGCGCGTAGTCCGGCAGGTCGATGCCCATACCGCGCAGGCTGGTCTTGGGGAAGAAGATGGGCGTCGCGATGCGTGCGCTGGCCGCTTCGGTCAGGATGCCGATGCGGTTGTGCCAGAGCGGGGTTTTGGACATCGTGCCCTCGAAGAACGCGTTGAAAATCGTGCCGGTCACCACGCCGGTGAAACCCTGGTCGTGCATATCCGAAACCACGTGTTTCCCCAACATGTTGACGCTGGCCATCAGCGAGGGCGGGACGTTGGGATTGACCGGATCCGAGTAGGGCGGCAGGAAAAGGCGGGCGCCCGACGACCCCATCTGGTGCTGGTCCAGCACGATCTCCGGGTACCACTCGTGGTAGAGCACCTTCGCCACATTTTGACTCTCCACCAGATTGAAAAAGAACCAGTCCCGGTTGTTGTCGTGGCCCGCGTAGTGGTGGTACTTCATGGGCATGCGACCGCCCTCGTATTTGGTGCCCACATCCTGCAGGTACCACTTGGTCACCATGTCCTGGCCGTCCGGGTTGAGCGAGGGGACCAGGAGCACGATCACGTTGTTTAAAATCTTAGCAACCTGCGGTGAGTTGGAGGTGGCCAGTTCATAGGCCAGCTCCACCGATTCCTGGCTGGAGGCGATCTCGGTGGAATGAATGTTGAGCGTGATGAGAAAGACCAACTTGTCTTGTGCGATAATGGCGTCGGCCTGCTCCGGAGTGAGGTCAAACGGTCTGGCCAGCTTCTCCTGCATCTGGCGGAACCGGTCCAACTGCTGCAGTGTCTCGGGCGTGCTGATGATCGCCATGATCATCGGACGGTCCAGGGTGGTGCGACCGATTTCCACGAGCTTGACCCGCGGCGCGTCTCGGTCCAGCATTTTGAAGTACGAAACGATCTGCTCCCAATTGATCAGCTTCCTGTCGGCACCCATTTGAAAACCGAAGGTTTGCTCCGGCGAGGGGAGCGATTGTGAGAACAACCCCGGCGCGGCCAACAAAAGCCAAAGCACGATACAAAATGTTCTGCGTTTCATAGAACCTTCCCGATTTGCGTTAAACGGTTGTGACGGATTTAGCCTGAATTACTTATGGAATTCCAGTAAGTGATATTTACTTAGTTTAGAACATTAGTGTCCGGCAAAAGAGCAAAACAGTAAACCAAGGCGGATTACACCCGGAATTTCAACCGTGACTTGGTTTTGGACGCGAGCGGTAACACGGGGCTGTCCAAAAAGTCGGGCTTTTCTGTCATTCCTGCGAAGGCAGG
>CAYQOI010000098.1:0-9632 GCA_964419085.1 uncultured Cytophagia bacterium
CAGTCTGCGCCGCGGCTGATGATCGTGGGCACGTACGCGATGGTCTCCACATTGTTGACGATGGTGGGGCAGCGGAACACGCCCTCGATGGCAGGAAACGGCGGCTTCATGCGCGGCCACCCTTTTTTGCCCTCCAGGGACTCCAGCAGCGCGGTCTCTTCACCGCAGATGTACGCCCCGGCCCCCCGGTGAACCACGACATCCAGGTCGAACTTGGACCCGAAAATGCCCTTCCCGAGAAAGCCTTTCTTGTAAGCCGCCCCGATTTGTTCCACCAGGTTTTCGGCCTGCCGCACGTACTCCCCGCGGATGTAGATGAACGCCTTGTGTGCCCCGATGGCATACGAGGCGATCATGATGCCTTCCAGCAACCCGTGCGTGTAGTTGTCCATGATGTAGCGGTCTTTAAATGTACCCGGCTCGCTTTCGTCCGCGTTGACCACCAGATATTTGGGCTTGGGACTGTCCTTGGGGATGAAAGACCATTTTCGACCGGTGGGGAAACCGGCTCCGCCCAGCCCGCGCAGGTTGGAATTGGAAACCTCCTGGATCACCTCCTCGGGCTTCATTTTCTTCAGCACCTTCTGGATCGTCTGGTAACCGCCGTGCTGTTGGTAGACCTCCACGGTGTGGCTGTCTTTGATGTCAAAGAATTTCGAAATGATCTTTTCCGACATGGCTATTTTGCGCCCTTCAGAATCTCGTCGATCTTTTCCGCAGTGAGGTGGCCGATGTAATCTTCGTTGAGTTGCATCATCGGTGCGGTTTCGCATGCGCCCAGGCACTCCACCGGGGTCAACGTCACCTTCAGGTCTTCGCTGGTCTCGTTGGGCCTCACGCCCAGCTTGTCCGAAAGGTAATTCATGATCCGCTCACACCCGCGCAAGTCGCATGACAGGCCCCGGCAGACCTGAAAATGCAGCTTCCCGCGCGGCTGCCGCGCGATGAGCGTGTAAAACGTCATGACTTCGTGCACTTTCACCGGCGGCACATCGAGGAGTTCGCCCACGTAGACCTCGACTTCAGGCGAAATGTGCCCAAATTCCTTCTCCGCCAGATACAACACAGGAAGCATGGCCGCGCGTTTCTCCGGGTAGCGGCTGAGAATTTCATCGACCTTTTTTTGTGACGCTTTGGAAAATTTGACGTTCACCGGTCCAGCTCTCCTGCAATCATGTTGATTGACCCGAACGTGGGAATGATGTCTGCAACCTGCGCGCCCTCGATCATCTTGCTGAAACCCGCCACATAGGCAAAGCAGGGCGGGCGGCAGCGCACACGGTGCGCCCGGTCCGAACCATCACTCACGATATAGAATCCCAGTTCGCCGTTGGCGCCCTCCACCGGGTGGTATGCCTCCCCGCGCGGGGGACGAATGCCGTATCCTTCCATGATCAGCATGAAGTGATTCATCAACCCTTCGATGCTGCCGTAGGTTTTTTCCTTGGCCGGCAAAGTCACGCGTTTGTCCGCGACGTAGACCTGCTCATGATACGGCTGGTTGCTGCCCAGCAAGGTGGGGTCGGTCACCGCCACCTGATGCAGCAGATCCTGCGTCTGCCCGAATTTGCCGAGATCCGCCATTTTCTCTGCGGGAATCTCTTTTCCTTCGAAGTCCACCATGAGGTTACCCCTGGGCATTTTAGCCAGGGCCTGCTCCACGATCCGGATACTCTGCTCCATCTCTTCCATGCGCACCAGATAGCGGTCGTAGATGTCGCCGTTTTCGCCCACGGGGATATCGAACTCCACTTGGTCGTAACTGCAGTACGGGAAAACCTTGCGGATGTCGTATTCGATGCCACAGGCCCGCAGCATGGGGCCGGTAAAGCTGTAGGAGATGGCATCCTCTTTCGAAATGGCCCCAACGTGTTGCACCCGATCCACAAAAATGCGGTTGCGGGTGAGCAGTTTGTGCACCTCCTTCAGTTCCTTGCGCACCTCTTTCATCTTTGCCCGGACACGCGTTTCAAAGCCCGGAGGCAGGTCCCCCTTCACGCCGCCCACGCGCACGTAGGAAATGGTGATGCGCGCGCCGGTCACCTCCTCGATGAGCTCGTACATCGCTTCCCGGGCTTTCATGAAATAGAGAAACGCGGTCATCGCGCCCAGCTCCATGGCCATGGCGCCGATGCAGGTCAAATGGTCGGCAATGCGCGAAATCTCGCTCATGATCATCCTGATGTACTTGCACCGCTCCGTCACCTCGATGCCCAGCAGTTTTTCAACCGTCAGGGCGTACCCCACATTGTTGATCAGCGGCGAGACGTAATTCAAACGGTCGGTGTAGGGAAACACGCCGTTGTAGTAGATGTTCTCGGCGTGCTTCTCGAAGGACCGATGGAGATAGCCGATGCCCAGGTCGGAGTCGACGACCCGTTCCCCGTCCAGCTGCAAGATGATTTTGATCACGCCGTGCATCGCGGGATGTGACGGCCCCATGTTCAGGAACATGTGTTTGACCTTGATCCCGTTTTCCTCGGACACGTACTCATCCATGGCCTTGTGCGTGAGTTCCACGGTGGGCAACGTCGTGCCCGGGTGCGACTTTTCCGCGGTGACCAGCGGTTGTCGCTTGCAGAGCGGATAGTCCTTGCGCAGCGGATGGCCTTTGAACTCATCGTACATGAGCAGGCGGCGAAGGTCCGGGTGACCTTTGAACCGAATACCGAACATGTCCCAGACTTCGCGCTCGTACCAATTCGCGATATGCCAGAGATGGGAAACCGTGGGCACCTGCGGGTCGCGCTCGTCAACGGGCACTTTCAGCCGAAGTCGAGCGTTGTCTTTAAACGAATGCAGCAGATAAACCACTTCGAATCGCGGCTCGCGACCCAGATAGTCCACACCCGCAAGGTCGACCAGCATGCGGAACTGCCAGGTGGGATCATCGCGCAAAAAGCGACAGATCTCCACGAGCGCCCTTCTGTCGATGACGACGATCGCGTCCCCGCGGTAGGTGTACGCGTCGTAGATTTGGTCCGGAAAACGCTTGCGCAGCGCCTGGAAGATATTCTTCGACATCTGGCCTCAGTACTCCTGCTTTGAGTTCTGGATCTTTTCCTGCAGAAGCATCAGGCCCTGAATCACGGTTTCCGGCCGCGGCGGACATCCCGGGATGTACACATCCACGGGCAGGATAGTGTCGATGCCGATGACCGTGGAGTAATCGTCGTAAAAGCCGCCGGTACAGGTGCACACGCCGAACGCGACGACATATTTGGGCTCACACATCTGGTCGTAGACCCGTCGGAGTACCGGCGCGATCTTCTGACTCACCGTGCCCACACACATGAGCATGTCGGCCTGACGGGGTGAAAACCGCGGAAACGCCGCGCCGAAGCGGTCCAAATCATAATGCGACGAAGAAACCGACATGTACTCCATGCCGCAGCACGCAGTCACGAAAGGATAAGGAAAAAGCGAGAATTTCCTCGCCCAGCCGATCGCCCGGTCCAGCTTCGTCGTGACCAGGTTGTCCCCCCCAAATAAACCTCTCAATCCCATTGCAATGCTCCTCTTTTCCAGGCGTAAACTAAACCCAGAACCAAAACCAGGATGAACAAAGCCATCGAAACGAACCCCAGCACACCCAGTCCCCGGTAAACCACCGCCCAGGGGAACAGAAACACGATTTCGATGTCAAACAGCACAAACAGAATCGCCACCGTGTAGTACTTGACGTCAAAGCGGTCGCCGGAAGTCGAAATGGGAACGTTTCCACATTCAAAAATCTCATCCTTGACCGGATTACGTCTTTTGGGCCCCAACCAGACCGACAGCCCCAACATCAGCAAGACGACGGCCCCCGCACCGCCAAACATTATCAAAACCGCGATCATCTCGTTCATCGAGACCCCTTCCTAATAGCTGAGCAACTCCCGCAGCGCCCCCGCGATCTTCTCCGTATTCGGCATGAAATACGCCTCCAGCGGCGGACTGAACGGCACGGGCGTATCGATGGAGGCCAGGCGTCTCACCGGCGCGTCCAGGTACTCGAACGCGTGCTCCGTGATGAACGCGGCGATCTCCGCCCCGACCCCTCCGGTGAGCGTCGCCTCATGCACGATGAGCACCCGGTTGGTGCGCTTGACCGACTCCAGGATGGTCTCGCGGTCGAACGGCAACAGACTGCGCAGGTCCACCACTTCGACCTCGCTGCCTTCTTTGGCCAGAGCCTCGGCCGCCTCCAGCGAAAAGTGTACCATCGAGCCGTAGGCGATCACCGTCGCGTCCCGGCCGTGCCGCACCTTTTGCGCCACACCGATGGGGACGACATAGTCGTCTTCCGGCACCTCCGCCTTGACGTGACGGTAGAGATATTTGTGCTCGAAATACAAGACCGGATTGTTGTCGCGCACTGCGGCTTTGATCAAGCCTTTCGCGTCGTAGGGGGTGGCCGGTGCGACCAACTTCAGGCCCGGCACATGAAAGAACCAGGCTTCCGGGTTCTGCGAGTGAAACGGGCCGGCGTGCACGCCGCCACCCGAGGGCAAACGCACGACCATCGGCACGGCGGCGCGCCAACGGTAGTGCGACTTGGCAGCCATGTTGACGAGCTGATTCCAGCCGCAGGAAACGAAATCCGCAAACTGCATCTCCGCCACCGGCCGCAAGCCCATCATCGCGGCACCGACGGCCACGCCGATGATCGCGGATTCCGCCAGAATCGTATCGATGACCCGCTCCTCACCGAATTCCTGCAAGAAGCCTTTGGTCACCTTGAACGCTCCCCCGTACTGTCCAATATCCTCACCCAGGCAAAAAACCGCCTCATCCCGCCGCATTTCCTGGCGAAGTCCCTGGGAAATCGCTTCGATATAGGTGATCTCGCTCAAATAGCCGTCCCCTTTCTTTCAGACGGCTGAATATAGACAGAAATAATCAAAATAGCAACTGCCATTTCGATAAATTCCCTTAACTTGCGTACACTCCCTGCGCGGCTTCTTCGGGCTCGGGAAACGGGCTCTCTTCGGCCCATTTTTGCGCCTCGTCGATCTCCGTTTTGACTCGCTCAGCCAAGTCAGCCAACTCCGACTTGCTGGCGATTTTTTCGCGCAGCAAATACCGTTCGAATCGCTTGATGGGGTCCCGCTTCTCCCAGTACTCAAACAACTCCTTCGGGACATAAAACGCATCGTCGTGCTCCGCGTGGCCTTTCATGCGAAACGTCTTGGCCTCGATGAGCGTCGGGCCGCCTCCCTTTCGCGCTCGCTCCGCCGCGCGTCTGGTGGCATCGTACACGGCCAGCACGTCGTTGCCGTCGACGATTTCGCCGGGGATGCCGTAACCCTGCGCGCGCACCGCAAGGTCTTCCACCAGTGCCTGTTTGCTCACGGGCGTGGAATAGGCGTAGCCGTTGTTTTCCAGAATGAGGACCAGCGGCAGTCTGAGCACCGCGGCGAAATTCAGCCCTTCATGGAAATCCCCGACGCTCGCCCCCCCATCGCCGATCCAGGTCAGCGCAACGTTCGGTTCCCCGCGCATCTTGAAGGCCAGCGCCGCGCCGGCACACACGGGGATGAGCGCGCCCAACATGCTGATGGGCGCAAACACCCGACGCTTCAGATCGCCGAAGTGCGAATTGCCGTCCTTGCCCTGGGTGGGCCCGGTTTTCTTGCCCATGTAGTTGGCCAGAAATTCACGCGCGGTCACCCCGCGCACCAGAATCGCGCCCGCGTTGCGGATCATGGGACCGATGACATCTCCGTCTTGTAGCGCATAAGCAGACCCCACAGACGTCGCTTCCTGCCCGCGACTGACAAAGGCGCCGCCCACCAGTTTGCCCTGGCGGTACAGAGTCGTGATCCGCTCATCGAGCGCGCGATTCAGCAGCATGTAGTAGTGCAGCTCCAACAGCCGCTTTTTCCCGAGTCTGGGCTTGCCGGCTTTCCGGCGGTTCTGTGTTCGCGCCACCTCCGTCTCAGCCATGGCGGTCTCCCTTCAATAAGGCCATGAAATCTCCGATTCGGTCGAACGTTTCCAGCCGCCACACGGCATCCAGAAGCTCGTCCTGTTTTGCCGCCGAGAGCAAGGACGCCGAAAGGCTCTCGAATTTCGTCTTCAATTCTTCCCGGGTCATCGGTTCTCTGGGGTCGCCTTTGGGGTAGTCCAACCGGGCGGAGTAGGTCTGCCCGTCCTTCATGCGGATGCGGACTTGCGACGGCTGCTTTTCCGGGAACATTTTTTCGAACTCTTCGCTCGCCTCGCCTTTGATCTTTGGCAAGACAGCCTGGATCTTCGCATCGCGAATCCGGGTCTCGCTGAATTGCTCTGTCGTGATTTTGCGGTCGACGATGGCCGCGGCGATGCAGTAGGGTAAACTGTGGTCTGCGGTTTCCCGTGAAGTAGGCCGGTACTTTTCCGGGTCGAACAGGATGTCCACGGCCCGGGCGATGGTCGTCACCGTAACCTCTTCGATATCCTCAGGCTGAATGTCGTTTTCGGTAACCACCTTCAGCGTCGCGGAAATGTGCGTGTGCGTTAACGCTTCGGTGGGAAAGGCCTTCATGGAGCAATCCAGGATCTTGAAGTGCTCCCCGAGTCCGCCCACCAGCTTATCCACGTCCCAATCCGGGCCCAACGTTTGCATCAATCCCTCTTTACCTTCGAAGATCTCTTCGGTGCCGGAGTAGCCTCTCGCGGCCATGAGCGCTGCCATGACCCCGCTCTGCGCGGCCAGGGGGTCTACTGTGTTTTTCATCATGGTCAGCTTGCCCGCGGTCACCGCACCCAGGGTGAGATTGTGGCACCCCGAAATGCCGATGGCGTTCACCATTTGATCCTCGGTGAGGCCCAGCAAGTAGCCGGCGACAATGGGTGAGACGAATTGCGTCAGCGTGGCGTGGTGCCATTTGCGCTCCCGGATGCCGGGCACCGCGAACTCGCACAGCCGGCACTCGAACTCGTACGCCAGCACGATCGCGGTGATCACGTCTTTGGCCGAGGCGCCCTGCCTCTCTCCCACCGCCAGCGCCACCGGAATGAGGTCGCTGGGGTGGCTGGGGTCTTGCTTCCAGTAGATGTCGTTGAAATCCAGCGCGCGCACCATCAAGCTGTTGAGGAAGGTCGCGTTGACGGCCGGTATCTTTTCCCCGCTGCCGATGACCGTAGCCTCGCCGCGGCCCGCCATCTCCCGGTACACGCCTTGCACGATGCGCACGTCGTGGGTTCCGTAGCCGCCGTACGCGCAGCCCAGCGTGTCGTAGAGGAAGCGTTTGACCTGCTCCACGACGTCGGCGGAAAGGTCTTCAAATCTGAGGCCCCGTGCAAATCGGGCGATCTGTCTCGATATGGAATCCATCAACGACCCTTGTCTCTATTCAAAATTCAAAGTTTTCGTGCCACCTCTTCGGCCACTTCCAGGGTGGACGCGGTCCCGCCCATGTCGTAGGTGCGCACCTTGCCTTCCTGGATCACCCGGGCGATGGCGTTCTCCAAACGAGCGGCCAACTCTTTTTCCCCGAGCCAATCGAGCATGAGCCTGGTGGCCAAAAGCATGGCCATGGGATTCACCTTGTACTGGCCCGCGTATTTCGGAGCGGAACCGTGGGTGGGCTCGAACACCGCGTAGTTGTCGCCGATATTTCCGCTTGCCGCAAAACCCAATCCCCCCACCAGCTGCGCGCACAGATCGGAGATGATGTCGCCGAACATGTTGGACGAAACCAGCACCCCGTAGTCTTTTGGATTTTTCAGCAGCCACATGCACATGGCATCGATGTTCGTTTCCCACAGCTCGATTCCAGGGTAGTCCTGCGCGATCTTCCGGGCCTCCCGCACGATCAAGCCGCTGGTTTCGCGCAAGACGTTGGGTTTCTCCACAATGGTGACCGATTTGTAGCCGTGCTTCTTCGCGTATTCAAATCCCTGGCGAACGATGTTCTGCGAGGCCTTCCGCGTGTTGATGCGCAGCGAAATCGCGATGTCCCCGAGATCGACCTCGGCAAAGCGCTGCATCTTGGGCGAGTATTTCAGCAAGACGTCTCGCACCTCCTGCGGCAGGGGATGAAATTCCACACCGGCGTACAGATCCTCGGTGTTCTCCCGAAACACCACGAGGTCGATGCCGTCCTGGTAGTTCAGCGGGTTGCCGGCAAACGCTTTGCACGGACGCAGGTTGGTGTGCAGATTGAACTCCTGTCGCAGACGAACGATGGGACTGGCGTACACCAGGCCCCGGCCCTGCAGGTCCGGATCCAGCTCTTTCTCCGCTTCCTCCTTGGGCTTGGAGGTGATGGCGCCGAACAGGCACGCGTCCGTGCGGCGCAGCAGCTCGATGGTGCGGTCGGGGAGGGGATTGCCCTCGTGTTTCCAAAACTCCCAGCCGATGTCACCGGGAAAATACTGTGCATCGAAGTTGAGCGCATCCAGCACGACGCGGGCGGCGTCCATCACATCCTTGCCCACCCCATCTCCCGGAAGCCATGCGATTTTGTATTTTGCCATCTATGTTGACTCCAATTCAAAGCTACTTCACCAGATCGAAATCGATGAAATCCGCATGGTGCAAGATGATCGCTTCAGGAGAGCGCTTGAAGTGGTCGCCCTCTTTGGAGTGCACCGCGACGATATGCATCACTTCTTCGGGAAGACCGTGCTTGAAACAGAGCCCCACGCCGCTGAAAGGATGGCGCAGATACTCTCCGTGCTTGCTCTTGACCACCTTGCCGTCCTTCTTGTCATATTCATACAGCTTTCCCACATCCGCGAGAAGCGCGCCGGCCACCAGATGGTCGCGATTCACCGGTGTCTTGCGCGGCCCGTACGCTTTGGTCAAGACCTCATCGCACGCGACACACATCTGGCAGACCGTGCGCACGTGCTCCAGGTAGGTGATCTTGACGTTCTCCGCCAGCAGTGTGAAGGGGATGCCCAGCAGCTCCTCCGCGCTCCAATTGCGGTAGGCCACGGCCTCCTCCCACACTGCGATGGTCTTCTCTCGTAGCGTGTCATCTTCGATCAGACCGAATTCCGGAATCAGCTTAAGCAGCTCGTCTCGGGTCATCACATGCTCCTGTGTTCCGGCCCATCGTACTCGTAGTTGTCCGGCGTAATCTTGCGCATGGGCTTTTCCCTGGTTTGCTCCTCGAACGCGTGCGCAACCAGTCCGGGCAGGCGAGCCATCATGAAAAACGCGTTGCCCAGTTTCGGCGGGAAATCCAATTCACACAGCACCGCGGCGATGGCGCCGTCGACATTGATGGGGAGTCGATTGCCTGTCTGCGCCCTGAGTTCCGACTCTATGGCTCGCGCGATTTTGATGTAGTGGTCTCCCACCTTCAGCTCCTCGGCCAACGCGAACAGCCTGGCCGCCCGCGGGTCCTCGGTGTGGTAACGATGCCCGAACCCGGAAATGCGGCGACCGATCTCCTTGTATTCCGAGACCACTTCTTCGGCGGCCTTGTTCACGGAGAGCTGCCGCGCCTTGATCTTGTCCTGGACCTGCAGCAACACGCCCATGCAGTCCCGGATGGCTCCGCCGTGGTATTTGGAGATGGCGAGAATGCCGCCGGCCACCGCCGCGTTGAGGGGCGCACCGGTGGACGCGATGGTCATGGCGGCGAGGGCCGAGGGGGGTGTGACCCCGTGGTCGATGGAGGACACCAGAATGGCATCGATCATTTTGCCCA
>CAYQOI010000099.1:0-9612 GCA_964419085.1 uncultured Cytophagia bacterium
TTTCTTGCTCTCTTCTTTTACCCTCTCGATGGCGGCGGCAAGTTCCGGGTTGCTCTTCATAATCTTCGAAATGATATTGCCCAGCTTGCCCTTCTCGGGATCGAGGCCGAGCTTTGCCGCCAGTCTTTGGTGAAACGCAACCAGTTCCTGGGCCGGCGGAATGGATTCTGCCATCCAGTTTTTGGACGTCACAATCAGCCCGCCCTTTTCTTTCTGCTCCGCGGCTTCTTCGCCTTCCTGTTCGCCTTCCTGCTGCTCGGCTTCCGCCTCCGCTTCCACCTTCAGCTTCACGACCACCGCTTTGGTGTCGTAACCGGAAATGGTCTCCGTCTCTCCCGGCGTCTCCACGCTCACGTCAAACGACCAGTTGACCTCCGGCTCGGCTTGCTCTGGGTTTTCCTCTCCTGCGGGTTGCGAAGTCTTGCCCTTTTCAAACTGACGCATGCTTTCCTCGATCATGGCGCGCCACTCATCGAAGGTCATTTCGCTGTATTTTTTCTTCTTGTGGTCGATGAACACGAACTTCTCCTGATTCAGGTCGATGAGCTGCGTACGTCTGGGTCTGCCTTTCTTGTCCAGCTCATCCTTGCGGTACACATCGCCCTTCAGGTACTCCACAGAACGGCTGGGCTTGTTGCCCCCGAAGAGCTTCATCATCGTGCCCAGCGTGCCTTTGAACTGCATCTTCGTCTCGCTCTCTTTGGTAACGTCTCCCAGGAGCGCCGAAGAAAGCAAGAGCAGGAAAAGCACGGTCGCTGCTCGTCTCAACGTGTTTAACCGATTCATCACATCCTCCTCGTTTGGTTGAACATCTATCAGAACGGTTGTCCCTTAATTCTAATGAAATCTTTCTATTTTGCAAGCTTAATTTTCGATCAGGATGGAAAAAAGGGGGAAAGCGTGCAGACCGTCCTTGCCAAACACCGGGTCCCCACAGGGGAACCCGGTTGCGCTGCCTACCTTGGCGTGCGCAACCGGCGCTCCAGGCGAGCCGCCACACCCGCAAGCGTTGTGCTACCGTCTTGCGCCAAGGCCTCGGAGAGAACCTTGACCACCTCCTGGTCGTCCGGGTTGTCTCGCAACAGCCGACGGAGCACCGGTAGAGCCTTTTCTGCTTGACCTGACCTTACCAGCGCGCGAGCGCGAAATAGATGGGCAAAATAGTAGGTGGAATCCACCTCGATAGCATGCTCGCACAGCGCCAGAGCCTTTTCAACTTCGCCCAGCTCCAGGTAACAGAGACCCAGGTAGGCAAAGGCACTGCTTTTGTCGCGGCCGTCCGGGTTGATGTCGGTCCGGGTCTTCCAAACCGCGTTGGATTTCTGGAAGTAAGGGATGGCTTCGCGGTAGCGGTTCTGCTTGGTCAGCGCCAGCCCTACATCGAAATAGGCCTGGTGCATGCCAGGATCGCTTTCGATGGCCTTCTTGAAATAGATCTCCTTCTTCTTCCAATCATCGGTGTGACGCGCGATCTCGAAGTTCTGGTTCGTACGCATATCTCCGGGGCCGATACCGCCGACGGCCTCCCCGCGCTTGTTGTACACCGCGTTACCGTCATCTTGAAAATGCCCCTCAGTCAAATCCAGCTCGGCGAGCTGATTTTTGATGCGTTGAATGCGTGCCGCACGTGTTTCCCGCGCCAGAGCCTTCTCGTATGCCGCGCGCGATTCCACCAGCCGGTCATGCCGTGTATACAGGTTGCCCAGCTTCTCCAGAGCATCCAGAGAAAACGCTGACTCCCCTCCGGGGTCCATCGCCACGACGTGCTCATACGACTCAATCGCCTCCGAAAACAGCCCCTTGCTTTCGTACGCGTCCGCAAGCTCGTACCAGAAGTGGAGCGAATCCGGATGCAGCAAAACCGCGCGCTCGAACATGGCGACCGCCTCGGTAAAGTATTCGTGCTCCAGCAACCATCTCCCCACGGCCGCGAAATCATCCAAAGCCGTCGCCTCGGTGGTCCTGACCGCGGGGATTCTTTGGCCCGAAATGCCGGGGCGTGCCGCGATTCTGTACCACAGCAGGTAAAGAAAACAGACGGTAAGAACGGCTAACGCCGCCAACTCGATTTTCTTTTTCATGCCATTTCACCTGTCGACCACCCCTGGCGAGAAAACCGTTTCCTGCCAGGAGTGGCCCGCTTAATTCTAACCCATTACACTCACGATTTTGTACGCAAAGCCAGCGCTTCTTGTATCTGCGCTTCCAGTTCATGTTGGATGGAGCCCGGCATCTTCATGTGCTTTGCGAACGCCATCTTGCCTGCGTCCTCGAAATACATCTTCATCCGGTACATCATATTCACCAGCCGCACTTTTACGCCATCTGCTTCTTTGGCAACCACGATTTCGATGGGGTACGCGGCCGCGTGGGCGATGCCGGGAAAAAGAAATCCCTTCCGGCTCTTGTCGCTACCGGCTTTCACGATCAGGAACGATTTCCGTTCCACGTCCGGACTGGAGCTCCCGAGAATGGCCACTTCCCGGCCCGGCAGATTCAACGAATAGATCAGATGCAGCCCCCACTTGACTCCCGGCGCCTTGAGACCGTGGGTCAGGTTGGCTACGACCTCTCCGAAATCGGCGTCAGGCAGCACGGCCACCTCCTTGATCTTCTTATCGAAATCGCCACCTGCCATGATCCCGAACGTCTTGCCGATGTGACCCCGCTTCCGGAATTTGCCAAACTGCCGGTGACTGGCCTCTCCGGGAAGCGCCCGGGTGATGAGATCGCGCAGCCTCTGATGGTGGCTCTGCGCCACCTCCCAGCAGCGCTCGTCATCCAGCAATACCGTGCGCGCGATGCTGAGCGGGTTGACGAATGCTACATTGGTGCCGGTTTCATCTTCGAACAGATTGATCCGGTCTACCGCAGCGAATGGTGCGGTGAGAGGGTTGATCTCAAAAAGCTGAGCAACGTAGGCGGAATCGTACAGAACAAATACCCGGGCCCGAAAGAGGCACTTTCGAGGCACCTGCGCATCGGTCTCTGCCACCAATTCAAACGGGCTGTTCTGGATTTCCTGTAGAATAGCTTGCGAAGCCTGTTCAAACGTCACATCTGACTTCTCGGTCACATATTCATACACGCCCTGTCTTGCCGTGTCTGCATCCAGAGCCTTCAGGGAAGCGCACGTCGCCACCACGAACAGCAGTGGCAACAGCCATTTTACGGTTTGGATTCGTTTCATCGCTTCTCTCTCCTGTTCATCGATGTTCCTGTTCCCGGCCACAAAACGCCTGAGGCAAAACAGGCAGAGGCCGGTCTCGAACAGTACCGATTTCCGCCTCTGCCTGCGGCTCATTTAAGCGTGGTGTGGCCAATCATGCCAGTCCGGCTTCAGAACTTGAACATGACCGAAGTCATGATCAGGTTCTCGTTGAGCTTGTCTAGACTTCCGTTGTATTCGGAGCCCAGCAGGTGACCCGTGACCACGGCCTTCTGGCTCTTGGTAAACGCGCGGATGTAGGCCACATCCAGGTCGAATCGCTTGAAGCTCTGGCCGAAGCCCAGGGTCAGATGGTTTTCCACGATGGCGGGGAAAATCGCAAAGACCGTGTTGGAGGGAACAGGATTGCGCCCGTGGATGAACCCGGCGCGCACCCTGGTGCGCTCCAACAGTTGATAATCGACACCGAATTTGACGTTGTAGGAATCACGCCAATTAAGCGGAAAATCGTAGTTGAAATGGCCGTCGGAAACGTCGCCGTTGAGCATGAGGTTGATGTTGTCGTTGCTGCTGCCATTGAGTTTCAGAGGAAACTTATCGAAGGCGCTGGACCAATCGATCCACTCCAGGTCCAGGCCAAACATCCAGCGTTCCGACGGATGAAGCCCGATGCCGAATGCCAGCTTTTGCGGCACATCAAAGTCGGCTTTGGTGTGGCCGAAGGTCGCAGCGACGCCTTTGGAGACATCGATGCCCATGCTGCCGAACATCTGCACCACCATCGCCTGGGCTTGCTCCTGGGAGAGTCCCGGATTTTGGGTCATCACCCCCTGAACCGCGCGCGCAAAAGCGTCGTTGAATTGGGCGCCCATATCCATGGTGGCTACGCCCTTGAAGTGAATGCGCGATGGGGAGCTGTAGGCAAAACCCAGGGACAAAACATCATTCACTTTCCAATAAACGCCGAAGTTTGCGCCTACCCCAAAGCCGTCCAGGTCATTCATCGCAGCGTAGGCGGTAAGCTCGGTGTATCCGAATCCACCCTGAGCCGGGTCGGCCGCAAAGAGTTGTCCGAATGTGGCACCGGTGCTCGGATCGGCTGTGCCCTTCAAAGTGGCCACGGGATCCACGGTAAAGGGCATGCGGAAGTCGAGCATGCCGTAATAGAGCTGCACGCCTGCGCCGACAGAAAGGTTATCGCGCAGTTGGTAGGCCACACCCGGGCCGACCTTCATGTAACCGAAGTTGGAGTAGTAATCCTGGGCCACCAGATTGCCGTTCTCATCGCGGAAGAGCGGGTTGTACAGGTTGTAGTCCGCGCCCATGCCTCCGACCACATTTAGGCCAAAACCCCAGGCCCATTTGCTGCCCGGCATGGGATCCACGTACCCGGTAAACGGCATGGGATAGTACTTCTGGTCGGCACTGGTCAGCGAGTTGACGGAATTCTGGAACTTGACCTTTGGAATCAAGACACCGAGTCCGATTCCTAAATTCCGTTGCGGTAAGAAGGCCAGACCAGCCGGATTGGTGAGGAGCACCGCACCGTTGTCGGGCAAAGCGATCAACGTCCCGCCTCTGGCAAAAGAACGCGCACAATAGCAGTTCAATAGATAACCGTTGGTACTGGCATACGTGGCCACCACAAAGGTCGTGGAGACCAGCATCACTGCGGTCAACCACGCCATGCGTCGCATGAGATGTTGTTTCATCGGATCCTCCATTCTGCTCGTGAATACTTCGTTTGTAGAACGCTTGAGATCGAAATGACCCCCTGTTTGGGCCCTTCGATTGCAAGTCACGTGCCATGTAGAGACAGGGTAAACTTACTGAAAAATCAATAAGTTATGCCAACACAAATCGCGCCACCGAACCCCTCCTTCTTATTTTTGAGAATGAAAGGGCTACGGGTTTCTCATTATCGGGAATGGGGAGAAAAAGGAATCGGAAAAGAAAAAGCCGGCCTTCTGCCTCTCAAACCCGTCACGTGTCCGGCCGTAACTTCCACATCGGTCGGCGCCGACTCCACACTCGCAGAAGGCCAGCTTTCTTGCACTTCACGTGCGCGACATCAGGTGAAAATGATTTCGCCGCCCGCCGCCTTTTCGTAGAACGTCGCTACGTTGATGATGTCTTCCACCTGCTCGCAGAAGTCTTCTTTGGAGAGATGAAACATATCCACGGTCGCTTTGCAGGCATACAAATGGCCACCCGCATCGTGAATCATCTCGATGAATTCATCCACCGGCGGGATGTCCAGCTTCTCCATTTCCTTCGCCATCTTGGCGGTAGCGAAGGCCGACATCCCGGGAACGATACCCAGCAGCGACGGAATGTGCATAGCCGGGTTACCCACCGTGGCGACTTTCAGCTTCTTCATGCGTTTTTTCATGATGGCCTCGAGCCCGAAGAAGGTGAAGAACAGATTGGCTTCGATCCCTTCCATCCGGGCGCCGTTGGCCATGATCAGGCCCGGGTACACACCCTCAAGCGACCCCCGGGAAACGATGATGGAGACTTTCTTCAGCTTCTCCATCTTCCCGTTGCTCTTGCTTTCTTCAGACATGACACTTCTCCCATTTTGCTTTTTAATCTGGTCGACCGCTGTGCACTTCCACGGCCAGTTCTGCCTCAGACGCAGCCCTGTGGTTTGCTCAGTCCGGCGATTTTCGCCGCCTTCTTGGCCGGCCCTTCGGGAAAGAGCTGGTACAGCTCCTTCGTGGGGATGCCCCCGGCGTTCTTGATGCGCCGAATGGTCGGCACCTGGCCACGTTCCTTGAAGTCCTGGCGCATGAAATGAATGACCTTCCAGTGCCGGTCGGTCAACTCGATGCCCAGTTCCCTGGCAAAGTCCCTGGCGATATCCTCGGTCCAATCGTCAGGATTGACCATGAATCCGTCGTCATCGAGTTCGACGGTTTTGCCAGCGATAGTTTCGGTTAACATGGTTCAACTCTCCTTTCGTTGTAAGTTAGAACGAGTGGTTGTTTCCAGTTGTTTGTTCTCGGCCTTCCCATTGGGATTGGCCATGCTTTTGACGAATTCCAGCAAAAAGACGATGCCGCGCTTCACTTCCGGTTTGCGCAGCTCTCGGATAATCTCGCGGTACGAGACGTTCTGGTCGACGACGATGTCCATCTTGCGGTAAAAGCCTAACGCGTTGTCCATGGTGCTGAGCATTTCCGGCTGCGTCATGTTTTTCACCGTGAGCAAGATGGAGGTGATGTTCTCCCGCAAAAGCCGCACGTCTTCGACCGAGAACGAGGTGACGATCGTGTCCACGATCTTGGTCACCTCTTTCAGAAACTCAAAATAACCCTTGCGGTCCAACCGGTCGAGTGTGTGTAACAACTCGGAAAACGCGGCCTTGCTCAGGGGTTTCGCGTCTCGGAACAAGTCGGCGAGGCTCTCCATCTGATCGATGAGCTGCATGAGGTTGCGCGTGTTGCGCAGCAACTTCTTCAGGAGATGCAGGAGGTCCTGGGTGTCAAAGTAGGGCGCGACCTCCTCCAGCTCAGTCACAGCAGCTTGAAACACATCTTTGCCGATGTGAATGAGGTCGTGCTTCAACTCTTGCATTTCGCGCTGTTTGCGCTGCTGCTCACGCATCTGCTCGGTGATGAAATCGAGCTTCCGGTTGATTTCTGCGAGCTGTTTTTCCATTGCCTTGCTTTCCATGGTTACTGCCCTCGCTTTCCGGCCATATTCATCTGCGCCTCGATAGGCAACTCGCTGCCTTTGAGCAGCAGATTCCAGTAGACCCAGCGAAACATCATCTTGCCCCAATGGTTCATGCGCGTTTCCTGCAATAAGGAAAACGGGCCCACACCGGGGAGCGGGAATTTCCCGGGTAACGGCTCAACATCGTAATTGAAGTCGATGAGCACGCCTTTGCCAAAGCCGGACTCGATGAAGCAGTTGGCATGCCCATCAAACTTAGGTTGCAGCGGCCGCCCCTCGATGGCACGCAAGAAGTTGTCCATCAGAACCTCGGCCTCAAAATGGGCCACAGAGCCGGCCTTGGAGCTGGGCAGGTCGGTGGCATCCCCGATCACAAACACATTCTCGTAGGCCTTGGATTGCAGCGTGCCAGGATCCGTGGGGATGAAATTCAGGTCGTCGCCCATGCCGGAACGCGCAATCACCTCGGAACCCATATTGGTGGGAATGGTGACCAGCAAATCGTAGGAGATCTCTTTGTCGTCCCAGGAGATGATCTTGTTCTGTGCCGCATCCACCCGGCCCACGCTGAACTCCGGCGTCAATTTGATGTTCTTCTTCTCGAGGAACTGCCCCAGAAACCTCGACGCGATAGGTTTGGTAAAAGCGCCGGGCAGCGGCGTGACATACTCGATCTCCACATCGTCGCGCAGACCTTGCTCCGTAAACCACCAGTCCGCCAGAAACACAAACTCCAACGGCGCAACCGGACATTTGATGGGCATCTCGACGATGTTTACCACCATCCTGCCGCCTTTCCAGTACTTGAGAAAATTGGCCAGCGCGACCGCGCCGTCGATGGTGTAGAAATCGAAGATGTTCTTTCGCCAACCCCCATCCACCATGCCTTCAGTCTCCTCCGGATGGACGTCACTGCCCGTGGCGATGATGAGGTAATCGTATGTAAGAACCTTGCCGTTTTGCAACTTCACTTTGTTGCTTTCCGGCTTGATTTCTTCGATGGGAGAAATAATGACCTCCACACCCGACGGGAAAAAATCGCGGCGCGGTTTGATCACGTCCTCTTTGGTGTACATGCCGAACGGGATGAACAGAAACCCCGGCTGATAGTAGTGGGTTTCGTGCTGATCGACAATGGTAATGTGCCAATCTTTCTTGCTGAGGACGGGGGCCAGTTTATTCACCATCATGGTGCCCGCCGTACCTCCACCTAAGATCAGTAGTTTCTTCATCTCAACCTCGCTATGTTTAATCCAGGCTGTACTTGTTTCCGTTGTCCTGCTCACGCGGGAGTGGCTCCGTCGGCCGACGATGGCCGAAAATCACTTCCTTCAGTTTTTGACAGTTGAGCTGCATGCGATAAACCGGACACTCCCGACAGTCCACAGCTTGACACTTCTCGCCGACATGGCGGATGCTCCAGCACGGTCCTTCAGCCTCGTAGTAAGCCGGACAGTTGCGGCATTCTTCGTCGAGTCCGCCTTTGAACTCCCAGCACGGCAGCAACGAAAACATCCGCTTGATGCCTTGAAGATTCAAGCCGTTCTCTGTGATCATCTTGCGGACACAGCGCAACCGCTCCACTTCGTGCATGCTGAACATCCGCCGACCGCTTTCGGTGCGGTAAGGCAGGACCAGACCTTCCTGCTCATACAGACGCACGGTCTGGACCGCGATGTCGAGCATCTTCGCAACCGTCCCGATGGTCAGAATCGGCTCATGAATGTCGATCTCTTTTTCCATCTCAATCAAAAACTACATCTTCTCGTTTATAAAACCTACATTTCAAAATGTAGCTTATCAAAAGACATGCCAGAAAGCACGCCCCACAAGAACCATCTTAACATCTTGTTTTTTCAACACGCGCAAGAGCGGCGAGCTCAGCCTTTTTCGCAAAAATGGGAATTCTCGTGGTGGTGTTTTCTTATCAATGAGAATGGTGGTTGGCCGATAGAACGCGGCCGGGGCACGTCGGATGGCGCAAACAAAAAAGCTGACCTTGTCCAGAAGGAGGTCAGCTCGGCATCGGGTCGGACACGGAACGATTCGGTTTCAATCGCGTGCGGGAAAGTCTCCAAACAGCATGAAGAGCTTCGCGAAAGGCGGCTTGATCGCTTTCGCCGCGGAAATGATCTCGGCCGGCTGGCCGGCGGTGAGCGCCTTCTGCAACGTCGCCAGAGCCGCGTCCTCCCGCGCCATGAGTTGCTGCATTTGCTCCACCCGCCCCGCATCGAAGCCGAACAGAGAGGCGTCGAATTCGGCCGCTCTCGCCCGGCTCCAGCGCTCTTTCGCCGTGGCCAGTCGCTCTTGCATCGACTGGAGATCTTCCGATGCGAGTTGCGTCGCCACCTTGTCCTTCACCATCCGCACGATGGCCTCCATGGGCTCATGGAACGCGGTGAGATAGTCGAGGAAGTAGTCGATGTGATTTCTGTGCCGCAGTTGCGAGAAAATCTGTCGAATGCCTTCCAACGTTTCGTGTGCGGTGGTGAGGTCTCCTTTCCCCACGATGAGGGAATTGGCCTTGGCGACCCGTCGCTCGATCTCCTCGAAATCCTTGCGCCACTGTACGTCTTTCTGATTTGCGTCCATGTACTTTCTCTTGAACGCCAACCACCTCTCCACCAGACGTCTCATCGTCTTCTTCGACGCGCTTGTATCTTGTCGCTGCGTGGCAGCCAGAGCCGGGATATAAGTTCGGTCCAGTCGCACCATGTCCTTGAGCATTTTCTCGCCGGATTTCGTCCCACAGCCAGGCAACA